>DAOVPS010000199.1:0-5197 GCA_030629105.1 Candidatus Heimdallarchaeota archaeon | reverse complement strand
TAGGAATTGGGTACGCTCCATTAACAAAAATTGAACAGTTAACATATCAAACTGAAAGAATGCTTAATGATCCCGCAACTAAGAAGAAAAATCCAGCTATTGGTGAAGACATTAAAGTCATGGGTGTTCGACACAAGAAGAAAATCGATCTCACTATTGCTTGTGCTATGATTTGCACAGAATTGGTTGATGTTGATCATTATTTTGCAACTAAAGAAGAAGTACAGAATCTCACTTTGGATCTAGCAGCAAAAATCTGGGGCGGAGATGTCAATGTTGACGTTAATGTAGCTGATGTTCCCGGAAATGATGATTGTCTCTACCTTACTGTAACAGGAACTTCTGCTGAACAAGGTGATGATGGACAAGTTGGTAGAGGAAATCGAACAAATGGATTAATTACACCTTATCGTCCAATGACCCTTGAAGCAGCTGCTGGTAAAAATCCTGTAAGTCATGTCGGGAAAACTTACAATATTGCAGCAAAAAAAGTCTGTGAAGAAATTGTTAATGAGCTCAGTGTTGAGAATGTTGATTGTTATCTTGTTAGCAAAATTGGTAAGAAAATTACTGAACCACAGTTAATTGAGGTTGCATTAGTCGGTGGAACTAAAGATAGTAAAACCAAACGAAGAATTGAAGAGATAGTTCAAGAGCAAATGAGTAAAATGCCTGAGATTTGGCGAGGATTTATGAATAGATCCTATGAGCTCTACTAAACTATCGATCATTTTTTCTTTATTTTCAATGGCGGAATTGGTAAAGAAACATAGTGCTTTATACCAAAAGGATCATTGAATCGTATCATTAGGTTTCGAATATTAATTGTTCCTTCCTTCTTAGGTATAATTGGTATGGCAATTGCATATTCCTCATCAGGAGCTAAGGTTTTAATCCTTATTTTTCTCTTTTCTCCGATAATTTCCATTGCTTCTATTGGTGTCCAGTGGATATCTTCAGCTACTACGGTTCCCAAAACTGCATCTGAGTTGTTTTTGATTTTAATAATTATCTCACCAGGACTATCAAATACATTTGTGGTGAAGCCAACGTGTAGTTTCAGTATCTTCTTGAATACCGTATCAGTGAGTTCATCGACTTTAACATTTACACTATCTGGAAAAATATCCTTGTTTGTTCTCCAATATTTGATAAGTGATTCAATTTGCATTTTATGTAAATTCTCTACAAATTTCTTAATGAATGATGTAATTTGTGAATCCTTTGAAATTGCTTCCGTAATTTCTAGTGTTATAGGAGAGATACGCCCAGGTGTCCTTGAAAATATTTCCAAAAACAGAACAATGAATAAAAGTCTCGCAGCAGTCTCAAATTCTCTCTCAGCAATCTTCTTTTTGATTTCCTTATGTAAGAATTTTGCAAAACGTGATTTAGCATCAATTTTTGATGTCAATTCATTCAAAAGAATCCATTTAAAATTCTCCGCAAATTTTGGATGCAAAATTGATTCATAAACGACGAAATCGCCTTTTAAAATATAAGAATTAAAATCAGATAATATTTCTATTACATTATTAATTTCATTTCTACGATTCAATTTCTTAAAGTTTTTAGGAATAAGATCCGAAACATCCCACTGTGTTATAGCAAAATCTAACAGCTCTTCTTTTTCAATAAATAAAAGCGATAGGGTTGCAGCTTGATCAAAAGCCATCTCTTTAATATCCAATATCAATTTGCTGAATTCAAAAAATGCACTTTGAACAAGAACAACTTCTACTTGTTCATATTCCTCTATTCCATAGGGTAATTCAATAAATTCATCTTCCCTATGAATACTGCCAAGCCAATTATCTTCCCTAAGTTCAAGATTTTTACTTAATGTAATAATTGGTCTACTTGGAAGTTTTAGTTTTGTAAGCAGTTCAATTTCTTTAATAATTTCTGCAAATCTGTTGTCTAATTTCACAGATAAATTACCGATTTTTGGTTTTATTTCAATTTTTGGATATTTTAATACTCGGGTTGTTGTTTTCTTCAAGTGAGTTTTAATTTTGTCCAATTGATTATCGGAATAACTAGAATCGTTAATACAGTAACCATCTCTATTAAAATAGTACAAACGACAGATGGTTCCATAGTCTGCAAAAACAGTATAAGCTATTGCTTTGTATCTGGTTAAGATTAATTGGGGAACCGGTCCACGATAGAATGTTTTTGTTCCTTTTGCTTTTCTTACTTCAACGTACTCAGGTTGTTTAGTTTCAAATTCATTTCTTGCGAATTCAAATAATCTTTTCTTTATATCTCGAGATGAAGTTTTAGACAAAGTAATAACCTATAGATTGAAGCGTTATGAATTAGTGGAAATTATAAATATCTAATAATCTTAATATTTATCGTTTGATATTCTCTAATTTAGATGCAATGAATATCTAAACGTTCTTATTAATGAAGACTCAAAATAATTCTAGAAAAAAAATATTGTTAGATAAAAATGAATAGGTGTTGTAAAACCAATGACCTTTAATGAGATAAATGATGGAATATGGAATGTTTATGGTGAACACGGTCAAGGTGGAGAAAGAAATGCTGTGTATATAATTATGGATGATGATATTGCCATTATAGACACTGGGATAAGGGATACCATACAACACGAAATTATTGAATGTATTGATCATGCAGGCAGAAAAAAGAAGGATGTAAAACATATTATATTGACTCGAGAGCATCACGATGCTATCGGCGGGGCGAAGAGATTACTTGATGCTTTTTCCAAAGCACAATTAGTCTGCCACAAAGATGCCGAGGATACAATAAGAAAACCCTATTTGTATTTACCAGAAAAACACTTTGAACCAGATAAAAAAGGTGGCAAATTTTCATATCAACCTTGGGAACGTTTGAAAGGAGTAAAAGTACATTCTGTTTTTGATGATGGAGATAAAATAAAACTCGGAAAAACAACCCTTTATGTTGTTGCCTATCCAGGATTTAGTCAAGGTCATTCTATGATCTTTAGCTCACAGCAAAAAGCAATCTTTACTGGAGCTGAACTCTATATTTATCCAATGAGATTCAGTAATTATCTTATTGACAAAACTGGAAGTGCTGCTGCTCGAGAAAAAGCTCTACAATTCATCTCAAGAGCTAATACAGACATGTTATGTCCTGCTTATGATGGTGCTTATATTGGTAGTCAAGCGAAAGAGCTAATCAAGCAAGCTTTGCATGCCCATCAAACATTTGAAGAAACTATTCTAGTAACTCTTACAACCAATGGTGCAAGCACGTTTGAAGATATTCATGATGAAGTTTATCTAAGTCTTGGAATTGAATGGTACAAACCATGGAAAGAGCTTGTGGATGATCTCACATTAAAAGCACACCTACGACAATTAGAAGAAGAAGACAAGATTTTCGAATCCTCAAAGAAAAGAGGAAAGAAAGCTCTATGGGAAGTTCATGATGATCATAAGATAGACGCAGATAGCGTACTATACATGTAGAAAGATTTCTAGTAAAATCAAAAAAGAAAGAAAATCAAAGGGATGTAGAAACATCCTCTTTATTTTTTATGAAAAATTTAATCCTCAGCTTTACGAATTTGTTTTAAAACCTCGACAAGAGTAGTCTTTGTCCCCTCACCATGCAAAGCAGATGAGCCTATGACTTTACCTTTGAATCCAAGCATTTGCTTAATTCTATCGGGGGGTAAAGCGCCGTCTTTATCTTGCTTATTTGCACAAATAACAAGAGGAACTCGACCACAAACAGCCTTGATTCTTTTTGTAAGTTGTTCAACTTGAGCAAAAGTTGCAGGATCAGTACTATCTAAGACTAATATAACTCCAGAAGCTCCTCGGGCTACGCATTGTTGTACATCTCTAAAGTGATCTTGTCCGGGTGTTCCGAAGATGTGAACATGGAAATTATCAATCATTTCATGTGTAAAGTCTAAGCCAACTGTTGTTCCATTAACAGCTACATTGATTGGTTTTATACCAAATCTCTGAACAAATTCAGATTTGCCAGCATTATATGGACCTGTAACTACAATTTTAACGTCTTGTTCTGGGCTGTGTGGTTCCATTATTTTATCCACCACGATTACTATAGTATGATGAACATTAAAAGAGTAAATATTATCAACATGTTATTGGGAGATGTTGTTTGTTTACAGAATTTGAATTGTTTATAATATTGAATTCAGAATGACTTCAGCAACAAGTGCTGTTGAAGAAATAGTATCACCTAATCCAACAGTGTACTTTGGTTTATTGATAACAAGAGTTGGTACAATAATAAGGTTATAATTATGATATTGTGTGATTCCTGTTAGAAGAAACTCTTCTTCATAGATGATCTTCTCCTTTTCTAAAACTGAAGCAATCTCTTTGAATGATTTTGTATATCGAGAATTGATTCTATTCATATCATATAATATATCTAAATCGATTTTCTTTTTTGTTTCACCAGTTTTAGCTTTGTAAGCAGTTATTATTGAGGCATAACATAACGCTTGTTTTAGTTTTTTATTTGAAACAAAGTAGTTGTTTTCCGTAAGAAGTAAATAACTTCCATATTGATGAAAATGTAATCGTTTTAGTGACAGTTTTTGACAAATTTTAAAGCATCCCTGTAAGAACTTCGCTTGTGCTGGTTCTTGAGTAATACTCTTTGCGAGTTTTGATTCACCAATAACATTTAACACTTCAGCTAGCTCTACTTCATTGCAACCTATGCTGTCCCAATAAACATCTTTTCTTGAAAGACTAAATAGTTCTCTTAAAATCTTTTCATTTTTCGTACTTGAAAGTTCTAAGTGGACAATAAGCTTTGGATTTGATTGTTTTGCTTGTTGAATGAGATTTAAGGCTGATTTTATTCTCTCTCTTACACCCTCGATCCCAATTTCCTTTAAATTCAACATATGAAAACCTGAGAGAATTAAAACATCAGTTGATGTCGCAATATCAGTTATTCCATCAGAGAAGCTGAGATTTATATCGAGCTTTGCATTTGGTGGATCATAAGTTGCTATGAACCGATTATTTCTTGGGCAAATCCATTTTATATTCCCGAGCTTAATTCCATCCCCTTTTTCTATTTCAGAGATGATGTGAAGATATAAGCTATCATCTATGGTCTTAACTTTTCGTGGATGAGTAAATGTAATGTTTCCATTTTTATCATGTATTGGTAGAACAAGGTTCTTGTTTTTCGTGAAGAG
>DAOVPS010000174.1:0-6936 GCA_030629105.1 Candidatus Heimdallarchaeota archaeon | reverse complement strand
TTCACACTTCTCTCAAGGGTTCTTTAGCTGAAACTCTCAAAAACCGAGTTCTAAGTCGACTACAAACTGAAGTATTCTTAAGACAACAGTCCCACACCGTTAAGAAATATTTCTCACAATGCTATATAAGCATTTCTCAATTACTTGGAAATATGTATCACGAGACCTATATAAGGAAATGGGGAGATCAAGAATACTTTAGGACTAAATTAGTCCATCGACATAATGTAGTCCCAACAATATTCCAGACTTTTCCAATTCCTTGAGTTTCTTGCGATCGAGACGTTGTTTGTTTTTCTTCTTACTTTTTGCCTTCTTCATCTTCATCACAGTCCTACCCTCAAGGATATCTTCATTGTGGAAGGTATAGGAATATTCTATATTTACTTAGAAAATCGAATATTTAAGGTTTCCGAAATAAACGACGTTTTTAGAATATTCTAAATTAATATCAGATTTTCGTATATTTTTATAAATAATTGAGAACATAATATAATAGGAGAAAAATGACACAAGGGAATCAAAGAAACAATACACGGGATATTGTTAAAGATTATATCAAGGCAATTAGTAATGAAACAAGATTAAGCATTTGGTTACTGATTGTTGTTTACAGAGACATAACATTGGATGATTTAAGTCATTTTTTGAGTAAAAGTAAATCAACCGTTCATCATCACATCCAGATTTTATTAGATAGTGAACTAATTGAAGAAGTAACAAAACCGGGGAGTAAAACAAGATACTATAGACGAATTGAATTAGATCTCTCCAAAAAAGTGAGAGAGTATTTCGCTAAAAGTAAATTTGATGAAGAGACTCCTGAAAGACAAAAAGAACTCAGTGGCATGTACGAGGATATAGTGAAAATTCATAACATTGAGATTATTAATTCGCTACAATATTTACTTGACAATTATTATGAAAACTTAGATGAAAAAATAGTTAAACGGTATGAGCAACTTGATGAAGTTTCTATTGGTTCCTTTAGTTTAAGTAAAGAGAGTGCAGCGAAATATAGAAAAGAACAAAGAGAGCTTGCATTGAAGTATCTCAAAGAAGATGGTGAACATCCCGAGAGAAAAAAACCGTTCACCAATTATTATGTTGGGTTTAATATAGAGAATACGCTCAAACGAAAATTTAAGAAAAAGATAAAATTATAAATCTCAATAAACCAAGTAATTATTCAAACATCTCTTTCTTTTAGGATAGAGTGTGCTTCTTTTAAACGATCTATAATGGGTATTTCTTGTGGGCATTTCTCAAGGCATTCTCCACACTCAACACAAGCGAGAGCGCTCTTTCCAGGAAATCTTTTTGCATGTCCTATCCCACGATAATTTGCCCTTGCACCATGCATTTTTAATGGATCCCTTGAAACCATGAGTTGTTTAAAAATTAGTTTAATATTGACTTCTTCGGGACAATCATCGCAATACCCACATTGAGTGCAGTTAAGATCATAGGTTTCCTTGTATTTCTGAGCAACTTTTTGTAAGCGTTCTTTTTCTTCTGCGTTTAGTTGATAATTATCACTAGATGCAAGTGCAATATTTTCATCAACCATCTGCTCAGAGCTCATTCCGGAAAGTGCTATGTCGACATTTGGATTAGACCATACGAATTTGAAGGCTAAATCAGAGAAATTTGTTTTATCTGGTGTCAACCATTGCTTCATTTCCTCTGTTGGTTCATTTGTTAGTCTTCCACCACCGCATGGACCCATAAGAATGACTCCAAGACCTTTTTCCTGTGCGTATTGAATTATTTCTTCATTAATGGGGTCTACGAAATTATACTGAACCAATATTACTTCGAATTCATTTTCATCAATGTAATTTTTGATATTTTTTAGTTTATCATGAGATGAGAAACCAATATGCTTTATTTTCCCCTTCTTCTTGGCTTCCTTCATTTTATCGAAAAGATTGAATTCTTGAATTACTTCTTTGTATCTCTTTTTGTTTATGTTGTGAAAAAGATAAATATCCAGAAAATCAACTTCTAGTTTTGCCAGTTGTTCATCTAATAAGCGATCAAAATCCTCTGTATTCTTTACTTCCCAAAGAGGATTCTTACTCATGAGAGTTACTTTCTCTCGGTAGCCATCTTTTAATGCTTGACCAAGAATAATCTCACTTTTCCCGTTGTGATAATTATACGCTGTATCAACGAAATTTATTCCATTATCAATGCTTTTTCTTATTATTTTGATGCTTTCCTCCACGTCAATTTTTCCTCTTCCCTTTACTGGTAACCGTAAAACTCCAAATCCTAAAATAGAAACTTCTATTCCTGTTTTTCCGAGTGTTCTGTGATGCATCTTTCAAACTCCAATGATTGCTAATACTTGCGATGTTCTCTTAACCAATTTACTGCGAAATCTATTATATCTTTTGAAGAAACCAGTCTACTTTCTGCTAAACCGATTTTTTCAGTTTGATAATTAATTGATTTCTCAAAAGCTAATCCGATTTCCTCAAAATCGTCTGAATCATATTTCATTTCTTTCCAAGCTTTCCATACTCTCTTCCCATTCTCTAAAAGAGCAGCACCTTGAGGTTCTATCGGAAAATTAGGCAATTCTGCTTTAACTTCTGCATAATGAAGAGAAGTATTAGAACTATGATGAACTCCTAATAGTAAAATCTTACCTTTGAGATCATACACTTTCCTTAAAGGACTATTGTAACCGAAACTTGTTTCTACTTTATGTTCACTAACTATTTCTTTTGCATGTTTACCACACGCTGAAAAAGATGATTGGGGATGGTTACTACGAAAAACTTTAGGTAAAATTCGGAATAATTCCGGAATACGACCCATACCTCGAGTTGAGGTGACAGCTGGTTCAAATGGGGGCATTTCTTGACGTATAATAGGTTTCCAATCTTCTGGAACAGCTGGATAATTCCAATTTTCTGGATCAGTATTTCCGGTAGTCATTGTGGGCATAACAAGTGTTCCTTCTTCAGTAAGAACTTCCATTAAAGTGTAAATAACAGTAATAGCATCACCAACAACCCAACCTATTTTACTCAAAGAGCTGTGGACAATAACAATATCTCCAGCTTGAAGACCAATTTTTCTGAGATCCTTAACCAACAGATCTTTAGTTATTGGGAATTCAGTTTTTTCAACAACCAGCTTTTCTTTTTCCCACTGTTTCATTATAATCGAATAAAAAAGAAAAATAATGAGGCATTAAAGAATTTAGTTCGTTCTAATTTTCTTTAGCACCTAGAATTTCATGAGCTTCTTTTAGCTTTTCAATAATAGGAATACCTTGAGGACATTTTTCTTCACAATCACCACATTCAATACAAGCAGGAGATTGTTTTCCTGGAGCCATTGGTGAGTTGCCAATCATTTGATAAAAGCGTTTCGCCATATCCCAACCGTATACTTCCCAATGAATTAATTGCTTCAAGATACGAGTTATGTTTACTTCCTGTTCGCATGGTTCGCAATAACCGCATTGTGTACAGATCAAATCGGACAATTGTTTGTAAGTGGTGTCTATCTTCTTTGTTCGTTCTTTCTCTTCAGGAGTAAGTGTAACAACTTCTGCATTAGCTAGTGCGAGATTTCTCGCCACCATATCTGCATCGCCCATCCCTGATAGTGCTACTGTGACATTTGGATTGTCCCAAACATGTTTGAATGCTAAATCTATGAAAGTTTCTTCTCCGGGTGTTAAGCAATCAACTAAATCTTTCGGAGGTTCTAAAGCTAACCTTCCTCCTGCTACCGGACCCATGACACAAACTCCTATTCCCTTCTTTGCTGCATGGGCTATTGCATCAACGTATGAATTATCAATAATATTGTATTGTAATAATATGGCTTCAAAAATTCCTGTATCTAATAATTCAATGACATTTTCAGGTTTATCATGGGATGACAAGCCAATATGTTTTATTAGTCCCTCTTTCTTAGCTGCTTTAGCTTCATCTACAATTTCAAGTGGCAAGATTTTTTCTTCATAGGTTTCTTTCTTTAATCCATGGAAAAGATACACATCGATATACTCAGTATCATATCTTTTCAATTCTTCATCTAATAATGTGCGATAATCTTCAGTTTTGTTTACTAATCTCACTGGATTCTTAGTCATTATGTGTACTTTCTCTCGATAACCATCTTTGAGAGCTTTTCCTACCAAGACCTCGCTTTTTCCTCTATGATAGACATAAGCAGAATCGACATAATTTATTCCACCATCAATACCTTGTCTAATGATTTTAATTGCTTCCTCCTCAATTATTGATGTTGGATCACCTGGTTTGGAGGTTGGTAATCTCATTGCTCCAAAACCTAGAATTGATGCTTTTATTCCTGTTTTTCCTAATGGACGATATTGCAAATTCTTAACCTCATATAAAATTCAGTTTTTTCTTACCTAAGAAATGGCAACTTAAAAGATTACCTAGCAAAATTCAGATGAAAAAGAAAAAAGTAAAAATCTGATTCTTTTTTCTTTGAATTATTTTTACTTTCTTTTCTTGTAGAAAATGATCACACCTGTTAAAGTTAGCAAGGCTAGAAATACAGGACTTAATGGAATCGTGCCACAATGAGTTTTAGCATAATGACTTTCTACTTCTTCAGCGGTTAGGGGACGGTTCCAAACACAAACTTCATCGATAGCACCTTCCCAATAATCAGTAGCAAAGAAACCAATTATGAACATTTGAATACCAGTAGTCATTGTCCCAGGCCAGTTTCGTGTATCCCTTAATACACCATCTACGTAAAACTTGATATCTGTCCCATCAAAGGTACCAGTAATTTGTATCCACTCATTAACCATAATTGGAAATCTAGCGTTACTTGGCCCAGGAACCTGTATGGTTATTCCAGTTTCATTGCCGTATTGAAACAAGCCAAATCCAGATGATGTAACAAAGTATCTTAGTTGTGATGGTGCTTTTATTTTAGCCCAACAAGCTATAGTCACTTTATTAACAGAGTTTAAGATGTCAGTATTATTTACAATCAATATATCATCTAAACCATCAAACTCCAATGCTTTTCCTGATATACCTGAAATCCATGTTGCACCTGTAACAACACCGACATTACCATTTCCGGAATCATCATTCGCAGTGGTTCCAGATCCTTCATCTAATGGCAAATAAAGTACTAAATTTGGTTGAGCAGCTTGTCCAAAAATTGCAATACTTCCAAATAGACTTGTAAGGATTAAAATACATACTAGACTCGAACTAAAACTTAAGAAATTTCTTTTTTTCATTTTTTATTCCCTCACATTTTTGCAAAAATGAATAGTATAGTATTATTTCTTAAATTTAAAAAAATTTTGGGAGAAAAATATCTCTGAATTAGCTATCTATTTGATCTGTACAATTTCATGGACATTTCCAAAAGGATCTTTGATGGCATTGAATAGTCCTGCTGGAAATTCGATCGCATCTGGATAGATTAGTTCTACTCCTTTTTCCTTCATCTTTTTCATTGTTTCTTTCAGATCTTTAGTTTTGAATATTATAACAGATTGATTGACATTTGGATAATCAATTACTACAGTTTTCTCCACTTTATACAAAAGTAATCTTATACTACTTTTTTGCACTAAGTCAACTGCTTGTTGTGGGTAATAATGATCTTTAGATACTTCGAAACCAAGTTTTTTTGTGTACCACTCTATAGCTTTTTCTAAATCTGGAACATTAATTTGATTCATGGCTATTTCTAACATTTTTCACACCTCATTGTTTTTCTTAAATTTCTTTTTCATATCTCGAGACTACTCCATGATTAATAAAACCTAATTTCAAGTGATTTTCTTCTTGAACAAGTGTATTTTCAGTAAGAAAGGCATTCACATTTTCTATTCCTTGTTCCCTTAAAACGGAAATCATCTTTGTAATAATTGGTTTGTCAAAATACTTTTCATCACCAGTAAAGTAGAAATTTCCGGTTATATCACTTAGACGAGTACAAACCGCTCGAGCTACAATTTCTTCATCTATACGTTGTAAGATATGAGCAAAGATTTCTTCAGGATAGACATTTGTCATAATATCTAATACTCTAAGTGCTCTTTCTTTTTCTAGACCACGTTTTTTCACGAAAAACTCGACAGTGTCATCAATATCTGTTTCATGATTGTATTCTGATATTCCTTTCAAATCCAATTTATCTTCTATGTTGAATTTACTTGTCTCCAAATTAAAAATCCTATAAACTTCAGAAGTATAAGTAAATCCGAGCTTTTCAAAAGCTTCAATCGTTTTAGGCCATTGTTTTGATGCTATGGATCTGACTACCTTAACATCTCTTTTCTTTAGCTCTTCAATTGCTCTCTGATAAAGAAGCTCAAAAGCATCTTCAAATCCTGGCAATACTCGAGGATAACTCAAATCTGCTTTTATGATCCCATCAATTTCGCCTAAAACTCTGGTGAGAACATAACCTACCATTTCATCATCTTTGAAAGCATAAAATCTAGTTGTGGGATCAAATCCAGATTGGGAATAAGTCTCTTTTAGAGATTTCACAGGTGTCTGTGCTTCAAATTTCCATTCTTTAATTGCTTCTTTTCCTACTCTATATTGATCTTCTAGAAATTCTTCTTGATATGTTTTTATTGTATATTTCATAATTAAACATCCTGCTAATAATCCATTCTCTTTTATTTCGTTTGTACCCAAACATCATACCATTTTTTGAGAGTGAGTTCCTTCATTTCAACATCCCCTTTCTCTTCTTCATTAATAAGAAAGAAATCAAGGTTGTAGCATTTTTTGAGAATTTCTTTCTCAGACTTGCCTACCGAAGACATCTCAAGCATAGTTGATTTCACTAACTCAAAATAGGCTAAAATGTATTTTATTGGTTCTTTGTCACTAACTGGACCATGACCAGGCACGAAATAATCGACATCCATAGACAAGAATTCTTTATAAG
>DAOVPS010000021.1:0-24891 GCA_030629105.1 Candidatus Heimdallarchaeota archaeon | reverse complement strand
GATTTCAGGAATGCTTCAGCAATTTCATAATTACTCTTGTTTGATAACTCAAATTGTTTCCGAGCAAATAATGCTACTTCTCTCTTCACTTTCTGTAATACTCGATCAAAGTCTGTTAGCAATTCTTTTGTTAAACGTTCTGTACTCAGTCCAACTCTGTCGCCCATTGCATTTATTTCGACATCTAATTCTTTTAGGAATCGACTTGATATGCTTTCACAACTATCAATAGTCCTCAAGGCAGCTTCTTCAGCATCGCTCAAATCAGCTTTTAGAATAGTGTGCAAATCAGTAACTGCTTTTCCATAGACTGTGCGGTGATCTCTTCCGATATTTCGTAAACCGTCTTTGTATCCATCAATTCTTTTCGCTTCTTTCTCTATACGGTTAATGACTTCATCTGTAAGTTTTTGGCGAATTTGCTCCAAGCTTTCTGTGTAACGTTCTTCTATGCCTAAAACAGCTTGTTCTCCAATAACCATCAGACCTTCTGTTCTTCGTGCTGTTTCGGCAGTGATGTTTCCGATAGTATTATAGATCGCCCCTTCAATTCCGGAGGTTTTAGTTTCCAATTCTTGAACGCTTTTACTAATCTCAACGTCTAATACTTCTCTAAGCTCTGAAGCAGTGTTACTATTGGATTGACTTAGCTCTTCATTAGAAGACTTCAAGGTATCAAGTCTATTAATTAGATCCTCACCCAAAGAACGTGTGAAGGAATTTTTGAATTCATAAACATCTTCGATTTGCTTGTCTTGCAGTATTGTTGTTTTCTGTTTGAATACATCTAATTGGGTTCTAACAAGGCCTGTTAACTCTTGAATTGCCCCAAGATTTTCTACTAATTGCTTATCATTAATAGAATTCAGTTCGATTTCTTGCTTATTGATTTCCGCTGCAGCTTGTCCAAAAATTGATTCAGATCCTTCCCATAAGCTTGTTCGAAGAGTTTCAGCTGTGGAATTCACACTATTTGTTAAATCGTTAATTATTCTTTCAGTGAGATTAATAATAGTTGATCTGGTGTTTCTTTCCTGATCAATAAGTTCAGAAGCCTCTCGTGCAACAGATTTCTCAATATCCTCAAAACTACTTTGAGTCTTTTTAACACTGTTCTCTCGAGTCTTATCAAAAACTTCCTTCAAAGAAGTGATTTCTCTAGAAGTTCGTGAACCACGACGATTAAGAATGTCCTCAAGTGATTTTCCAACATCTCTTCTACTCTTTTTAAAGGAGTCTAATTCTTCATTAAAGAATCGTTCAATATTCTTAACTAATTTCTTATAGAGATCATTGTAATCATGTGAGATTTCATCAATTAACTTGAATGAGGGTTCTTTTGTTTCATCAATCAATTTATCTTGTTCTTTCTTAAAATGAACCAGACGATTATTAATTGTTAAACTATCTTTCTTCAAAGTAGTACCTACATCGTCAAGAGAATCTTTGAGAAGATTTGTGACATTGCTTCCAAAATCCTTGAAACTACCAGAAATATCATTATAGGATTCTTTAATGAGTCTTATTAGCTCATCTTCTGAAACTTGACCTTTATTCTCAATTTTTCCAATAATTTCATTTATTTCTCTTGAGAGAACACTCATGTTTTCATTTACTCTTGTATTAACATGTTGGGTGAGAACATTTACGCTTTCACCTCTCCATCTCTCAAGCTTTCGAGTTAAATTATCGACTTCTTTTCTAGTGTTCCTTAGTTCTTTTGTATGTTGATTTGAGAATTCTTTGAAAACAGATTGCAATTTCTTTTGGCTAGCATTAAGTCTGCTTTTCAGTAAATCATGATTATTATCTATTTCTTTGTCAAATCTATCAATAATTCGACTTGCATCTTTTTCGAGTGAATTTTCTTTCTTCTTTGTTTCATTATCAAAGTTTTGACTTATGCGTTGGAGATCCTCGGTTAATGATTTCTCGAATTTCACAAAAAATTCTGTTTCTTCCTTTTCGATTTGGTCATTAAGTTTTTCAAGATCTTTCATTAGAGTCTGGATTGGTGTTACCAAAGCAACATTAATGTAGTTCACTATATTCTGAATTCCTGTTCCATGATTTTCTACATTATTAAGAAAATCTGATTCAAGTTTCGCAACCATATCTCCTAAATCCATTTGATATTGGGCTACAGATCTGTTAAGAATGAGAATGAATTGTTCCATCATTTCATTAAGAACTTCTCTAGTCTTGTTGGAAGTATTGTGTAATAATTTGCTTTTCTCCTCAAGATTTGCTTGAGAAGTTTCCTTGAAATTCGTTTCAATGGGAATAATTTCCTCTTTTGCTGCTGCAAAACCCGCATCTGTTTGTTCAATGAGGTTAGTGATTTTATTATTGAACTCTTTGGCTAACTGCTCAAGTGCTTCACTAAATATTGATGTGTGATTTTCCATATTAGCAGCTATTTCTTGGAATTGCTCATTGATAATATCGTTCTGTGTTACATAAGAACGCTCAATAATATTCGTGGTTTTTGGTCGTAATATCTCCAAGCAAGTAATCATTGGTCGTTTTTGTTCAATAAGAACACGTAATATTTCAGCTTGGAAGTAAATTGAGGCTTCTCGAACTGCAACAGTAAGTGAACTTATTGCTTCCTCGATTTGCTCGTTAATTGGTCTAGTCACTTTCTCTAAATCTGCAATACCAGAATCTAACACAGTAAAGATAATATCTTCAAAAGCATCTTGTGAATCCTTGAAAGCATCTAAAACCTCATCAAAAGCTCCAAGAGCTTTGGTTTCAAAGTCGATGACATTACTTACACGAGCATCAACAGTTTCTTCTAATTTATCAAAAACGTTTGCTTGAGCTTTTCCTAAGACATCAGAGAAGCTTTTCCCCAAAGGTTTCAAAGTTCGACTGATGTTCGCACAAGTTTCATCTGTACGAATAGAGGATTCTGTTAGGAATTCATTAGAAGTTTGAGCAATTTTACCTAAATCCTTCAAATCCATTTCCACAGAAGCGAGAATACCACTGAAAGAAGCATCCATAGCCATTTCCATGTCTTTGATGTCTTCCTCTGACCTATCAGTACGTTTTTGTCGTTCATCCATACTAGCTTCACGGACATTCCTGATAGCATTCGCAGTGAAATCATACACAATTTGAGTGGTGGAAACCCATTCACTCTTACGTGCTTCTAGTGATGAAATTAACCTGTCAATAATTTGTATGAATCGGGTAATGGGAAAAACTGCAGCATAGCGACGATTGCCTTCATCGTCAGCCTTCAAAGGAATAACAAAACCCCTTTGAGCCATAGCTTCAAGCACTGCAGGAACCCTACCTTTCGAAATACTACTTCGCTGAGCAATTTCAAGAGCAGTACCAACCCCATACTTCGTTAGAGCGGTAAAAACTCTCTTCTCATTTGCAGATAAGCGAGGCAATAATTCAAGATTCTTCGCTTCCTTAATTGCCATTTTAGCACCCTCTATTACAGTGGATTTTATACGATTTTTTCGGTAAAATTGCTAATTAATACATATCTGATAAATCGGATATACTTTTTATTAGTATTGGTGACCCCTAAAGAAGGACATTTTTTATGTTGGACATACCAAAAATCATTAAAAGAAAAAATGCTTTCTTTCAAATAGAGATACAAAAATGGGCCGGTAGAACAGTCTGGTAGATCGTCTGATTCGCATTCAGGAGGCCGCGGATTCAAATTCCGCCCGGTCCACCATTAATTATCCTTAATAGAACCAAGTTGTTGGAAAACTATGCCAAAAGCAACCATAAGAATTGAAGGAGCAAAAGCATCTAATCTTGAAGATATTTACTCTTTACTAAAACTTGTTAATCTTCCTATTGAAGGGGTGGAAGAGACTATTGATAATTTCCTTCTTTTGATACGACAAACTGATTCAGAAGAAGAACTCGTTGGCTGTGTGGGTTTAGAAAAGTATGAGGTATATGCTTTGCTTAGATCCGCAGCAATACATCCTGATCATCAAGGTAAAAGCTACGGTAAGCAATTGACTCTAGCAATAGTTGCATATGCGAAATTAATCGGAGTTGAACAAATATATTTACTAACAGGTTCTGCTGAACCCTTTTTCAAAAAAATGGGCTTTTCCACAATAGAACGCTCCCAAGTACCAGCTATTGTAAAAACCTCAATTGAATTCGTATCTCTTTGCGATGAAAAGGCTACTGTTATGACATTACAAGTATGATAATTATTGTGTAGCAATCTCTTTCAATTGTTTCGGATGAAATGAACGAGCCCCAAGTTTACTAATTGTTGCACTAGCAGTTCTAACTCCTAGTTTTGACGCTTTCTTAATATCACAATTCTTAAAGAACTCATGTAGAAAACCTGCAGAAAACGAGTCTCCAGCACCTGTTGTATCCATAGTAATTGTTTTAATTGCGGGTTCGAAATGTTGCTCGCCATTTGCTTTCTTAATCATGACACCTTTTTCACCCAGTGTTAAAACAGTATTCTCAGAGAACTCCAACATTGCATCCAGAATATCTTCTGGATTCTCCTTTTGCGTAAATGCTTGACCTTCACTTAAATTAGAAAATAGAATTAAGGGTGGATGTTTCTTCATCATTTTTTGTAGAACTGGTCGTGTGTTCTCGATTATAGCATAAGCTGCTAAGTCAAAAGTTACTTTGTTTGCTTCCTCGAAAATCTTCCAAAGTGCTTCATCAGAGTTAATAATCAAGTAACCTTCAACGTGAACAACATCTGACATATGAAGTAGTTCTTTATCAACAAGATTCGGAAGTAAAACTTCTGATGCGCCACGATACACAATGAAGGTTCGGTCTTTATCAGGTGTGATGAGTGAAAGTAATTGTCCTGTTGAGTTTTCCTTATCAACAATACTATGTGTTTTCACACCTTCATTGGAAAGTATATTCATATATTTCCAGCCATCTGCATCATCTCCGTGCTTCCCACAAAAAGCAGTCTGTGAACCCAATTTTGCCATATTCGACATAACATTTGCACAACTCCCCCCTGAATTCTTAATAATCTCTTTTTTCTGGTCTTTCAGTTTTATAAGAATTTTATTAATGGTTTCCAGATCGACTATTCTGTGTCCTCCCACTTCTATGTTTAATTTCTTAATGAATTGGTAATCTACAAAAACCGATAAATCCCAAAGTACCTGTCCGAATCCAAGTATTTTATTCAATAGAGTCTACCTCAGATTATTTTATTCTTTCATTTATTTCTCTTTTTTCAACAAGTAATTAGCAACTTCTCGAGCCCAATCTCCAATAGGGATATCTTGATCATTAGCCATTCGTGTAAGATATTCTTTCCTGGCAAGTTTTCCAAAAGCGGTTTGCCAATCTTTGTATTTTTCTTCTAGATTCTTCTTCGCAATAAGATGGGCATCACAATACTGTCCTTTCTCAATAGTTGATTTGCATACAAGACACTGAGCCATTTTCTTATTCCTCCGAATCCTCAATTACGCTTTCCAAAGCTTCTGCTTTGTTATTCTGATAATTATCTAACACTTCCTTTGGGGTGCCTGAACAATTCAGCCAGTTAGGGCAGATAGTATACGGACGCTTACCTTTCTTGCGAATTGTTAACATTGGGAAGCCACAATGCTTACAAGTATTTTTAGTAGGGGAAGCGTAACCCGCTTGGGGAATAGGTGCACTCCAAGAACAGAGTTTCTTGTAATATCCTGTGCAACCCACAAATCGCTTCTTTGTTCTAATAGAACGAGTAATAATCAAATCACCTTGTTTACAGACAGGACATAGACCAAGCATTCGCTGCCTTTGTTTTAGGTTTTGTACTTGCTCCTGCAATGTTACTCCAATTATTTTTTCCTTTTCATAGAAATTCTCGAGTATTTTCTTCAATTGCTTTATTGATTCCATTAATACAATTTCTCTTTTTTTATCCCCAGTAGTAATGCTTTCCATTTCTTTTTCCAAGTTTCTAGTCAGTTCCACTGAGATAATATCCGGGCTGTTCTTCTCTAAAGTATCAATAACGGCGAATCCTAAATCAGTTGCATTAATACTATCATCTTCAATATAACCTCGAGAATAAAGAATATCTATTATACTAGCTCTGGTAGCTTTAGTACCAAGTTCTTCCTCCTCCATTTTCTTCAAAAGTGAATTTGGATTATATCGAGCTGGAGGTTGAGTATAGCTTTGCTTGTGAACTATACTTGAGATATTAACTTTATCTCCCTCAGCAAGATCCGGTAATTCGATTTCGTCTACTTTACCAAAAGGAGCATAATACTCCAACCAACCCTTTTTCAAAACCTTCATTCCTCGTAAGAAGAAAATCTGCTTATTAACATCAATATCAAGACGAAGGCTTTTCTTAACCGCTGGGGGACCAAAAATAGCTAGAAAACGACAAGTAATTAATTTGAAAACATTGTTTGCATCACCACCAAAACTTGCTGGTGCCTTTTTTCCAGTTGGATGAATTGGTGGATGAGCTGGATCTCTCTTCTTACCTTTTGTTGGTTTAAGTTTAGGAATTGCTAACAATTTATTAGCTCTTATTCTGTACAAATCGTTTTTAGTTAGATTCTTTAGAATTGCTTTAAGATTAATTGATCCTGGGAATTGTTGACTGCTAGTTCGTGGGTAAGAAATTAGTGCACTCAAGTATAATGACTCTGCTGCTCGTAAAGTTCTGCTTGGAGAATAACCAAAATATCGATATGCTTCTGATTGCAAAGATCCTAAATTAAAGGGTAAAGGAGGATTTTGACTAAATTCTCTACTACTAATTTTACTAACTATCCCATCTCTATCTAATACATCGGAAACTATTTTTTCTGCTTCTGCAAAGGTAGGAACAAATTTCTTATTAAACTCTAATGGGATTTCTTCCCCTTCAAGAATGATTTTAGCATCAATTACCCAACGAGGAATTGGTACAAAAGTTTGGATATCTCTTTCCCTATCTGCCACGAATTTCAAAGTAGGACCTTGGACTCTCCCTGTCGTAATCAATTTGTATCTCCCAGTCGAGTGTTTAATTGAGAGAGTTAATGCTCGAGTAAGATTAATACCATACAACCAATCAATTTCATGGCGGGCAAAACCAGCATTTGCTAGATTAATATCAACAGTGGGTTGGAGATTCTCATAAGAATTAACTATATCCTCTTTTGTAAGAGTAGAAAATTTCATTCGCTTAACATCAGTTAATTGCCTATCACAAGCGAATTTCGCTATAGAAGCACCTATCACCTCACCTTCGAGGTCGAAATCTGTAGCAACAATTACTTCATCAACATCTTTTCCATACTTCTTGAAAGCTGCAATAAAAGGTCTCGAACCATGTTTTGGGTTGGCGATATAAGATGGAACCCATTTATAACTAAAGGCAGGATAATGCCACCCTCTTGCGGAGTCTTCAACTGTGGAGAAAAGATGACCTAAAGCTGGGATAACAAAAATAGTATCGCCATTTCTTCGGCATTCATAAACTGGAACTTTTGCAAAGTTCCTGGGATTTGGAAGCTTCTTTGGTTTGCCTTGCTGATCAAGTGCAGTTGCAAGACGCTTAGCTGCGGTTGGTTTTTCAGAAATGCAGAGGTAACTAACCAAAATCGTCCATCCAAATCTTAAGTAATAATTATTTGGGGCATGTCATTAAAAAATCATTCACTGATGTTTTAAAACACACAAGCATCTATCAAAGAAGTACGCATAGAATCTTAATAAAACCTCTACTCAAACAAATTAAAAAATAAGTATTGGTTAATAAAACAAGTAAAACAAACTCTTTGGTGTAATAAAAGATGGGAAAAGATGAAGTAAAAGTTGAAGCAAAACTACTAGAGAATTTTATGAAAGACGTTTTCATAGGACTTGGTGTCCCCGAAAAGGATGCAGAAATATGCGCTGAGATTCTAATTGTTTCAGACTTTCGTGGAATAACCTCTCATGGCATTCAACGTCTAAAAATGTATTATGATCGAATAAAAGCTGGATATCATAAACCGGTAACTGAAATAACAATAGTAAAGGAAAGTCCTACCACCGCAACGCTTGATGGTGGTAATGGTATGGGGCATGTAGTTTCTCATAAGGCGATGGAAATGGCAATCGAGAAAGCAGCTGAATTTGGTACAGGAGCAGTAGCTGTAGGTAATTCCACACATTATGGAATAGCAGGTTATTATGCATTAATGGCTACCAAGAAAAACATGATTGGTCTTTCAGTCACAAACGCCCGTCCAGCAATTGCACCAACTTTTAGTGTCGAACCCATGATGGGAACCAATCCCCTAACATTCGGAGTTCCCACAGATGAGGAATTCGATTTCATATTGGATGCTGCAACATCCATTTCACAAAGAGGGAAAATCGAAGTCGCTTCAAGAACAAACACACCCATACCAGAAGGTTGGGTGATTGATAAAAACGGTGAGCTTGCTACTGATCCAGTTGAAATTTTAGATCTATTAATGAAAGGCGAAGCAGCTCTATTACCA
The DNA here is from genome assembly GCA_030629105.1 of Candidatus Heimdallarchaeota archaeon. Taxonomy (GTDB): domain Archaea; phylum Asgardarchaeota; class Heimdallarchaeia; order JABLTI01; family JABLTI01; genus JABLTI01. The sequence continues at coordinate 16,414 of DAOVPS010000021.1, read as the reverse complement.
TTAGGTGGGTCTGGTGAAACATTAGGCGGACACAAAGGGTATGGTTATGCCGTTCTCGTGGATATGTTATCCTCTGCATTATCAGGAGGACCATTCCTAAAAGACCTAACTCTAGATAAAGGATACAAAATAGGTCATTTCTTCTTAGCAATTGATGTTTCAAAATTCATAGATGCAGATGTTTTCAAGAAAATTACCGGAAACATTTGCCGCACACTGAGAAATGCTAAGAAAGCTCCAGGACAAGATAGAATCTATACTGCTGGAGAACAATCATATTATAGCGCATTACAGATTGCTGAAGAAGGAGTACCTCTGAATAAAAGTCTACAAGATGACATAAAAATGATGATAAAGGAACTCGGATTAGAACAATACAAATTCCCATTCTAATCACTATCATCAAACATAGAATAACTGAACACATTAGGTTGTAATAATGACAGAATGTTATATTTGCGGTCGACATACTATAGCTAGATGTTCCGTTTGTCGACAAGATATTTGTAAAGTTCATACTGAAGCTGGGAAAGTAGAAATCCTAGAAGCAAGTTCGACTTTGGATTATATTTGTACAAGCTGTAAAAAGAAAAAAAATCTCAAACGCATTCAAACGATTATAATTGTTATTTGTGGAATAATGGGTGTAGCTATAGTTTTAGGACTTGTATTCAGTTTTCGATTCCTCTGGAGTTAAACATCAATAACTACATCTTTCGCTTTTTTACCACTCATGTATTCAATATCTATTCTGCCGACTGTCACATTTGTTATTGCTTTCTCAGAAATAGGCTTACTAAGATAAGCTTCAGGATCATCTTCTAATTGATAGACCATTAGAAGCAAGGCAGCTTTCTTTTCATCAAAATCATCAAGAAATGAAACCGTTCCCTTAAACATAATTGTTGCATAATTATGATTACATTTACCATGGATATATCCTTCATCAAGAAGCGCTTGGCCCCAGACAACATTATTTTCCTTCAAAATATCCATTTTCTTTCCTTCTTTTGCACAGTGAAAGTAAATACAATTTTTCTCAGGATCATATCCATGACTCATACTCACCAAGTATGGTTCATTGTCTTGGCACATGGCAATAGTAACATATTTTGATTGTTGAAGAACAGCTATTAGTTCCTTTTCTTCTGTAATTGCTCTTTCTTTGCGTCGAATATCTCTCATATTGATTCTACCTTCATCTATATTGAAAATAAGATATTTATAATTTTAGGACTCCAAAATTCTCTTATTAGCATCTTTAGCAATTTGTTTTATTCTTTCTATATCATGTTTAGATTCCATATAGTGATAATGAAAATACATTTTCTTTCTCAAAGTGAAAACTACTACTGTCATTGCATCAAGTGTATTTGAAATTGCTGCATTAAATGAATCTACCGAGTATATATCGGATTCAAAAGTAATTCCAAGTTTATCTAAAGACCTAAGATTAGTTATTGCAAAAGGATTTTGTCTACTAACAATATCAACGAATAATTGTCCAAATGATTTCATTGTTGAAAGAGATAATGATTTATTTAGCATTCTATTAACACTGTAAATCCTTCTATCACGTAAATTCCAAATTAGCTTCCTTTGGTAATGACGTGCATTAGCCCAGAAATCTTTTCTTTTTTGGTATTTTGCTTTAACAATTGTTCCACCTGCAAATAGACCAAAAGATTCGCCAATTGGGTGGTTCAATCGGTTTCTTAGGTCTACAGGATTATTAATTGTTGAAATGTCAGGTAGAAAAGCAGTACAAATTGCACTATGAACAGAAATTTTTCTTTTCTTACATTTCTTTAGAAATTCTTTAGTTTGATATTCGGAAAGAGTCCAAGAATGAATTTTGATATCATCATGTTTTGAATCTGCTTTTTCTTCTAAAACTTTCTTTCCTTTTCTAAACCCAAAAATAAAGAAGTGATAGATTCTTAAAAAGAAAAGCAATAATTTAGACCGAAATGGCTTTTTTGGAATACTCCTTCTAATTTTTGGAGTGAAAATATCTTCATCTTTTATGGGGGCATCAAGTACAACAATTTTCTCCGTAGGATTATTTAGATATTTTATAATGTCTCGAGTGAGAAATGCCATTGACATTCCATCAGTAATTGTGTGTTGACAGCATAAAACTAAATCAGTATTTTGATCTGCTGTTAATAAAGAAACACGAAACAAAGGTACTACTTTACTACCATAATTAAATGGAGTAACTAATTGCTTATGAAATTCCTTTAATGTATCACCCTCATCTAAACGTTCAATGAATGAAATAGGTATTGAACCAACTCTTTCTGAAGTAAACCAAGGCATCCCATTTTTATTTAATTCAATTCTAACTTTCAGAAGAGGATGTCGTTGCTGAGCTTTCGAAAGTACTTTTTCAAGAAGACTAATTGTTATTTTGCCTCTTATTCGTAGTATAACGACTAAATTATACGGTTGTCCCATGGAATAATTCAAATATTCCAGGTCATTTATCTCGCGCTTCATTAATACATTAATAAAAAACATTGAATATAACTTTTCTCTACTAAGGGTAAAAGTGAAAATAAAAAGAGAATTTCTGAATTATAATTTATAACTCAGACCTTTCTCAAAAGCTTGAAGGTTAATAGCAACGTATTTTGGAGGAAGAATAGCTTTCATACCTTCAATAATTTGGTTTTTTGTAATTGGGAGTATTTCGGTATTTGCCTCAAGAGCTCCAATGAGAATCATGTTCATAGTTTGGCTTAAACCAAGTTTTTGGGCATCTTCTTGTGCAGGAACCAAAATAACGTTAGAGGTTACACGTTTCAATTCAGCTTCAATTTCTTTCAATGTAGGATATTTGATTTCGCCTTTAGAATGACGAACGGATAATGGATGATAAGTAGTAGTATTAACAACAACAATACCATCTTTTCTTAGCTTAGGCATAGAACGAAGTGATTCAAGAGCTTCAAGAGCAATAATAACATCTCCTTCTCCAACAGCACACTGAGGAGATTCAGTGGGGTCATAACCAATAGCAAGATCAGAAACTACCACTCCTCCTCTTTGAGCTAACCCATGGGTTTCCATAGTCATGACAGTTAAACCTGCAAGCTTAGCAGCAGTGGCTAATACTCGAGTAGTTGAACCAATACCTTGACCACCCATTCCGGTAACATGAACTTTCAATTTCTTAGCAGTCATTTTTCCATTCCTCCTAAATACGAGTAAATTCCTCCATTTGCTTAATGGGTTTCTCCTTAAGCGGACAAGTCTGGACACAACAACCACAACCAATACAAAGATCGGTGTTTATTTGTGGTTTCTCACCTTTCTTCTCAATTGCTGGACAAGCGAAATCAGCTAAACAAGCTTGGATATTACGACAAATGTCATGGTCAATTTGGTAAGGATTAGCGAGTGTCCCAGCTCGTAATTCAGCTTTAGAACGCATGAGAGCACAAGGCTCCTCTTGGATAACAACAGCAAACTCGTCTTGAGTAAAAGCTTCCTCTAAAGCTTCAACAAGTGCTGCAACATTGTAAGCAGGAACGCGTCTAACGAATTTAATACCCCAAGCTTTCAGAGTGTCATCAATACTGATAGTTTCGTGATCCTTGTATTTCGCGGGTAAACGGGCACCGAGGGATTTCTTACCAGTATTAGGATTAGGTTGGTGGCCTGTCATAGCCGTAATTCCATTGTCCATGACCATTAACACTATTTTGTGTTTATTGAACACCGCATTCACTATCCCTGGCATTGCCGCATGGAAGAATGTTGAATCTCCTACAAAGGACATTATAGCAGTGTCTGGGAGCACAAGCTTCATTCCAGAAGCTGAAGGTACTCCACTGCCCATTGAGAAGAGTAGCGTTCCTTGATTGTGTGGGTCTAAGTATCCTAAGGAATAGCACCCAATATCTGCCATAGAGTGTCCTTTTAGTTTATCCATAACGATTTTCGCTGCGTGGAACGAGGTCCTATGTCCACAACCAGGACAGAGCACTGGTGATCGTCTTGGAACATCTATTTGTGGCTTAGAAACTTTGAGAGGATTAGGTACATCTAGTAAATTCGCAAACATACCAACTAATCGTGCTGTATCATACTCTGAAATCATTAAATCCTCGTAGTCTTTTTCTTTATATTTTCCAATTATTTTTGTTCCCAAATATCCTTCTTCGTAGAGTTCGACTTTGATTAATTCCTCAAAGAAGGGATCAAGTTCTTCCAAGATTTTTACAATCTTGTTTTTCTTTATGAATTTCAAGATTTTCTTCATTGGAAGAGGATAAATTATTCCTAGTTTTAGGATGTTAGCAGAAACTCCGAGTATTCGTAGTGCTGCTTTTGTTGCAGCATACGCATGTCCCGCAGTTATTATCCCTATTTTTGCTTCACCTTTCCCTACTTTTTCTTCTCTTAGCAATGCACCGCTATTAGCTAGTTCTTCCCATTTCTTTAGATTTCTAAGTGATTTTTCTTTCAAAGGTTTTAGTGTTGCTGGAAGAGGGACGTATCCACCATCTCTCTTGGGATCGAATCTTCTCTCAATTTCAGGATTCTTAATTGTGCCATATTCAACTGTACCTGTTTGATGGCAGATTCTTGTTGTTGACCTAACGACAACTGGCATCTTCCATTTTTGCGCGTGTTCCATTGCAAATACAAAATAATCCTTCGCTTCTTGGGCATTCGCTGGTTCAATCATAGGTATGTGCCCAATTTTCGCATAATGCCTATTGTCTTGTTCGTTCTGTGAGGAATGCGGTCCTGGATCATCTCCAAGAATAACTACTAATCCCCCTGGCATAGTATACATACTTAATTGAACAAAAGAATCGGCAGCAACATTTAGTCCGACACTTTTCATGAAGCAAGTTGCCGGAGCTCCTCCAATAGCAGCTGATGCAGCTACTTCAGTTGCAACTTTTTCATTGGTTGAGAACTCGAAATAAATACCGCTTTCTTCGGATATCTGCCCAAGTCTCACACCAATTTCACTCGTCGGTGAACCGGGGTACGCAGCAGCTATTTTTACTCCTGCTTCTATCATTCCCCTAACATAAGCATCATTTCCAAGAAGTATCTCCTTGTGAGGTGCTTCTTCTAAAAGAGGATGTGTTTTAGATGACATATCATCAATTTCCTTCTAATTCCTACAAAATATACTATTCTAATCAATAACATTAGAAACTACACTTAATATTTTCTGTTTATATTTCAAGTGTAAATCAAAAAAAAGGTTATAAATCATTGCACTCAAATAATCCATTTGGAAGTTCTACCATTAAAATCTCATCACCATCTTTATGATCCTCGAAAATAGCAGAAATATCCAAATCAATTGTCTCATACGAAACTTCATTCATTACAGAGACATTTGGTGGTTGTAATGCGACAATTATGTATTTCTGTAATTGATCCTTCTTCTTCAAAACCTTCATGTAATCGGGATGACTCTCTTTTGCAGCAAGAGTTTTCTTTTCGCGAGTTTTTAGATGCATTAATTTAGCACGACCTTGCTTTATCCCAATAATCTGATAATTATTGTTTAAATAACTAACAACATCACTTATCTCAAAATAAGGCAAACGAATACAATAGGTAGATTGGTAAATCGGTTTTCCATCTTTATGGGATTTCAATTTTGTACTGTATTCAGTAGATGCTGCTAAATTATCCGCTAGTGAAGTTGCAATGATTTTGGCAAATTTCTCGTGCCCAACATACAAATCCACTCCTCCCTTAGATTGGTCAACAACTTTAGAGATGTAAGCCATTCTATCCCCGGTTTCAGCTCTATTATCCTTCATTTCTTGCACTAATTCTGTAATCAGTAGTTGCTCATTATCATTTATTATTCTGCGATCACTTCTAACTTGCACGATAGATTCAAAATACCCTCGAGTGAATTTCGCACATCTTTCACAAACACCAATATTTACAATAAAATCTAAATCAGTTTCTTGTTGATATGGAGGAACTTGTTCATTTGTAGTTCCCTCAAAAAGAATCTTCAAAGTTTGTTTGGATGCTGCATCGAAAGAAGGTTCCTCAAAATCCTCTATTAAGATAACTTTTGCATCTGATTCTTTTTTCGTTTTTCTGAGGAATATTTCTAATATATTGAGAACTGTTTGCTTAGGATCATCATGAACCTCGTGCCATTTACTATGGTACATTAAATCCCCACACAGTTTACATGCTGTTAAATTGAATTGTTTTTCATAGAAAGAAGTAATAAGTGGAAACTCGGTCTTGTAACAACTAAGACAAAATCCATCGACAATTTCTTCTTCTTCTTCGCTTTTTCCGCATTTACAACAAATCTGACTCATGGGGTCCACCTTAGAAAATACTGGAGGTAGAATAAGTTAATAATCTTGATTTGTGTCACCGGATGAACAAGACGTGACCAACTTTTCCGTTGTCCTTACAATTAATCCACATGACAGCTAATTCATTAACCATTCTTTTCTCTACAGCAGCATCAACAATTTCTTTACCGATGAGATTAAAGCTAGTAGCTACTCTCATTTGCTCCAAGCACTTATCTGCCGAAACAAGATCTCCTCCGAAGAAGCGATCATTGACATAGAGCTCTAATTCACCTTCACATATTGTTTTTCCGAGTAATTCTTTATCACAAACTGTGACTAAATAATCTCGCTCTGTTTGGCGCACTCGAAGGTAAAATAATTGCTTTTTCGTCATTGAAATCTCTCAAAGATAGTTTCTCGATTAAAGTATTTTAAACTGGCTTAACACTTGTTCGTGCACCACAAGCTTCACATACGAGAAAATTGATTCGATCTTCTTTAACCAAATTAGTGTCTGGTTTTCCACATTCAGGACAAATAACGTATTCCTTCATGTAACGATTCAATAAATCAATCATGGTTCCTCGAAAGTGTTTGCCAGCAAAGACAGCTCTTTGACCTTCGATATTAGCAGAAGTTGCTAATTCCTTTGTAAGGAATTTTAATAGATGATTCCCATCTCGATTTAGTGCTGTTACAACTTGATGCCAGTTCCTGAAGAAAGAACGATTTCCTTCAATTACTACATCTGGTTTTGGGGGTTCGAAACGAGATTTTTCAAAGATTTTTTCTGGTAATTGCTCTCTAGCACGTTTGAGCAACTTTTCATAATTTGACATGAAGCTAAATCTTTGATATCCGAAACTTAAATCTTTTGACTAGTTTTTCTTGGGAATTTAGGAAGCAATCAAAATTTCCCAAATCATAGAATACTTGCCGAAAAAACCAAAAAGACTCATTCAAATATCAAATCGTGAACTAGATGGCCCAAATAATTGGTATTATTGGTGGATCAGGTTTCTATAAACCTGATAATGATTCGCAGAAAAAAACCATTAACACTCCTTTTGGAGACGCTTTAGTACATTTGACACAGCTAGGAAACAAAGAAGTAGCTTTTATTACAAGACACAAGGTAGGTCATAGTATCCCACCACATTTGGTTAATTATCGAGCTAATATTTATGCGTTGCATCATCTTGGTGTTAGTAGAATTATTACAACCAGTGCTGTCGGTTCACTAAACAAAGATATAGCTCCAGGGAATTTTGTTGTACCAGATCAATTTATTGATTTCACAATTGGAAGACCAAAAACATTCTTTGATGGAAAATTTGAGACTACATTATACTCCGGTGAAAAACGTTCTGGAGTGATTCACGTGGATTTAACAAATCCTTATTGTCCAGATATTAGAAAAGTAATTGCTACAACCGGAAAGAAATTGAAAATGGATATTCAAGAAAAAGGGGTTTATGTTTGTACTGAAGGGCCTAGATTTGAGACCCCTGCAGAAATAAATAGTTTTAGAATTTTGGGTGGAACCCTAGTTGGTATGACTTCTGCATCTGAATGTATATTAGCTAGAGAGTTAGGAATGTGTTATTCAACGATCTGCTTAGTAACTAATTTTGCTGCTGGAATGCAAGATAAAATTTCAGTTAGTGAAGTCTTTAAAGTGTTTGATGAAAAGATTGTGGACTTGAGAAAATTAATTGGAAAAACACTCGAGCAGATAACTTATGTTTCAAATAAATGTGATTGTTAAAAAAAAAAATAAAAAAAAGTAGTAATCCCAAAAAGGGATTAGTTTAACTTTTTATTGTATTTCAAGGACTAGGTGATTCAAGATCTTTCTTTTCATTGAAAGCAGTTTCAATCATAGCCTCGATTTGTTCGTCTGTGTAGTGTTTAATTGAAATTGCGCCAGCTGGACAAGCTACTGCACAAGCTCCGCATCCTTCACATAAAATCTCGTTTAGACTCGATTTAACAGTGCCATCTTCTTTTGTAATTAAAGTGTAAGCAGTGTATGGACAGGTAGCAATACAAGTTCCGCAACCGACACAGATATCTTCATCGTGTTTAGCTGTGATAGATTCCTTCTCAATAATATCACTGCTAATAAGTTCAGCAGCATATAATGCAGCAGCTGCACCTTGAGCAACAGAATCAGTAATATCTATTGGTCCTCTACAAGCACCAGCTATGAATTTACCTGCAGATGCAGTTTCGACAGGAGCTAATTTAATGTGTTTCTCAATAAAGAATCCATTAGAGCTACAGGACAATCCGAAAGTTTCTGCAACTTTCTTGGCATCAGTCTGTGGTTCCATTGCTGTTTGAAGAACAATTAAGTCAGGATAATATCGAATATTCTTGTCAATTTCTGTATTATACGAATCAAAGTATAATTTTCCTTCAACATCTTTTCTGATCTCACTTGGAATTCCCTTGATATACTGTACATCCATGCTTCGAGTTTTATTGTAAAGCTCTTCGTAACCCTTGCCAAAAGTTCGTATGTCTTTATAGAATAATAAGACATCAATGTCAGAACCATATTTGCTCTTCATCAAGTACGCATGCTTAATGGATGCTGTACAACAATACCGAGAACAGAATTCATTATAGTTAAGATCTCTGCTACCAACACAATTAATGAAAGCAATTGACTTCGGTTTTTTGCCTGTAGAAGGTACTAATAGTTGCCCTTCTGTCGGTCCTGCTGAGTTTGTTAACCGCTCGTATTCTATGCCAGTAATGATGTCAGAATAACCAGGCTCTTTGTAATGTAATTGTGGGATTCGACTTGGATCAAAGTTCCTGAAGCCAGTTGCAAGAATAATCGCTCCAACTTCAGCTTTAATGATTTCCGGTTCTTCATCATGCAAGATAGCATCAGCTTCACAAGTACGAATACATTCTTTGCAGACACCACAGTTTGCACAATAAAGACATCTTGATGCTTCACTTTTTGCAACTTCTTCTGCAATTGGCTTTACAACTTCCATGCTGAAATTAGCTACCCTTTCTATTGGGTCTTCTTCTAGCAATTTCATTCGTTGTATGTCATTGGCTCTTTCAAGAGGAGCATCTTGGATTCTATCACCTAGACGAATTCTTGTTTTGTATATTTCGGATTTTGTAATTCCTAAAACTTGCCTTCTTCCTTCTAACAGATCCATTCCTCGAAGGTATCTATGAGCTGATTCTCCAGCCCATTTCCCAGAAGCAATTGCTTCAATTACAGACTCAGGACTATAATAAAATTCACCGCAAACGAAAATATGTGGGTTTGTGTCTGATTGCAAGGTCATTTGATTAACAACTAAGTTGCCTTTATCATCGATCATATCTTGAGGAACAATACTTCTATCGAAATATTGTCCAATGGCAACCACAATCATATCTGCCTTGATTAGTTGTTCAGTTCCATCTTTTAATTTGGGATCAAACTTTCCTTCCTCGTTGAAGACTTGTGTACATTCAAGAGTTTCCAAACCGATAGCTTTGCCTTTCTTGCCAACAATGCGTTTAATTCCACAACTATTGACCATTTTGATGCCTTCATCAACTGCACCTTGGACCTCTTCTTCATATGCTGGCATATCAGCAAATTCTTCAAGACTAACTACAGTAATGTCTACTGCACCTAAGCGACGACAAGTTCGTGCAACATCAATAGCGACATTTCCACCGCCAACAACCACAGTTTTCAGTCCTTTAGTAGAGGGCATTTCTCCTTCGTGGGCTTTCTTTAAGCATTCAATACCATATCTAACGCCTTCTAGATCTTCACCTTCAACATTAAGCTTATACGCTCCAGCAGAACCTGTTGCTACAATAACAGCATCAAATCCTCTTTGACGTAACAAACCACGTTTCTTCAGTTGATCAAAAGTAAAGTTTTCATCTGGCCCAACTTTGTAACCAGTCTTTAGCTCAACTCCCATATCAACTATCATTTGAATTTCCATATCTAGGAGATTCTTTGGCATACGATAATCAGGAACAGCGTACTGAAGTAAACCACCAGCTTTCTCGTTCTTTTCAAAGACTGTTACATAATAACCTCTTTTTACCAAATCCCACGCAGCGGTAAGACCAGCTGGCCCTCCTCCAACAACAGCGATTTTTTCTTTGTATTTCTTAGGAATTGGTTCGATTTTTGGTGGTCCCTTTAATTGCGCAAATTCGTAGTCGGAAACAAAACGTTTGAGGATTCGGATGCTAACAGGATCATCTACCTGTGCACGACTACATTCACCTTCACAATGAGCAGTACAAATACGACCACAAACTGAGGGGAAGGGCAATTCTTCACGAATAAGTTCCAATGATTCCGCGAATTTTCCTTCTGCTATAAGATTAACATATCCTTGAACGTGGATGTCTGCTGGACAACCATCTCGACAAGGTGGAATACCTTGTTTATCAATGGTATAACATTGAGGAACTGCTTGTGGGAATGCAATGCCAATAGCTTTTGTTGTCCCTAATCCTTCATTAAATATATCATTAATTACAGCTGGACATGTATCTACACAATCGTTACAGGAAGTGCATTTATCTGGATCAACGTATCTTGGATGTTTTAAAATTTCTACTTCAAAATTTCCAACATAGCCTGAGACATTTGTAACTTCAGCTTTGGAATAAATAGTAACTTTTGGATGATCTGCAACTTCTGCCATTTTAGGTGTTAGAATACATGCAGAACAATCTTGTGTTGGGAACGTTTTATCAATTTGAGCCATTTTTCCTCCAATAGTTGATTCCTTTTCTACTAAAATAGTCTCAAATCCTAGCTTACCTAATGCAAGGGAAGCTGTTATTCCTGCAATTCCCCCTCCAACAACCATAGCTTTTGGTATGCTTCCAACGGTATTTGGATCTAGTGGTGCTAGTAATGCTGCTCTTCTAACTGCCATTCTGACAAGATCTTGTGCTTTCTTTGTAGCACTATCCTTGTCATCAGTTACCCAGCTCACTTGTTCTCGAATATTAGCCATTTCAAACAAGTATTTGTTTAGTCCTGCTCCCTGTACAGTATTTCTAAAAGTTGATTCATGCATATGTGGGCTACACGAGGCAACAATGACACGATTCAAACCATATTCCAAAATATCTGCTTGGATTCGCATCTGACTTGGTTTCGAACAACTGTACTTGAGATTTTCAGCATGTGCAACATTGGGAAGTGTCTTTGCATATTCTGTTACTTCTTTAGTATTAACTGTAGAAGCAATGTTTGTACCACAGTCACAAATATACACGCCAATTTTTACTTCTTCACTCATATTGGTTTGCTCCTTGCACCTAAAAGGGTGATTGAGAGGTTTGTATTTGATACTTTGTTTAATTTTGACTATACACTAGGAAAATCAAACTTTTTTATTTTAATCTAATCTACACATATTATACAACCTCTTTTTATAAATTTAGCTTATGATTTTTTTTTATCTTCATTTTTTTTAAAAAAACCATTTTCTAGTGTTTACTCAAAATTGAACCCCAAAAAATCAGGAGTGTAGGGAGGTTTAAAACAAAAATCCATAGTAAAGTAATTATACGGCAAGAAAGAATGAATCAAAAACTTAGCTAGGTTCATTTTTTAAAAAATTAGTAGGAGAAGGAAGATGTACAGTTATGTTTCATTAAAAACAGAATGTCCCCATTGTGGGAAATCTCTAATGGATAAGAAAAAACTCATAGATGAAATTCCAAGCATTAAATTGAAAATTAAATCAGATAATGCAGAAGGTATCATTAATTTTAGTGCTTTTTATGGAAGTTACAATTATTTAACAGATTTTGATATTGAGAAGGATAAAGAATGCGGTTTTTCCTGCCCCCACTGTAAAACAGAATTAAGTTCAGATGTTACATGTGATGAATGCTCTGCCTCACTTATTCCACTAAACATTAAGGAAGGAGGAGTTATCAGATTTTGTTCAAGAGCAGGTTGTAAAAAACATAACGTAGTTTTCGAAGATCTTTCATCTGTCCATCATTATTTCCAGGAAACATATGATGAGAATATTGTTCACGAACCTCATACACCAGAAGAAGCTGAAGCTCATAAAGAATTAATCAAAAGCGGTACATTTCTTCGAATTTATTGCCCACACTGTAAGAAAAGCAATATTGAGAAAGGATCAGCGATCTTTCGGATTATAAATGAGAAAGACGAAGTTGGGTACTTGATGCTAAGTCCTTACCTTAATGTTTTCACTGCTAAATCTACTATCTATATCCCTGAGGGCGCAGTAATAAAAGACATTCAGTGTCCTCAATGTAAAACCACTTTGCTTTCCGAAGAAACAAAATGCAAGGATTGTGAAGCTCCCGCAGTAGGTGTCTCTCTTGCTGCTTTAAGAAAACTAATTGATTTCTATTTCTGTTCTAAAAGAGGTTGTCATTGGCATAGCTTAAGTGAAGAAGACTTACATTATGTATCATTAGAAGATAGTGATTACTGGTAAAATAATACTATTTATCTTCAAGCATCTTTTTCTCTTTCTTTTTTTTTCCTTTATATTTTAAACAATACTACTTTCGAAAAGCATTAAATAATCTTAAATTTCACTAATAACAGTTATATAATAACAACTCCAATATAATAAAAAAGTTAAGCTAAGCGTACTGTGATTCTTCCCAATTAAAATTAAACTTCGTTTAAAAAACTTAACTTTGCCACCAGGGGGCTTGTAAATGAATGATTTAATATCATTAACAGTTTGGTGCCCGAACTGCAGCAAATCATTGATGGATAATGAAAAATTAGTTGATGGAAAACCAAGTGTAAAATTAAATATTTCAGATGGAAAGAAGACAGGAACAATTCACATAAGCTCCTATTATGGGAGCTACAATTTTGATAGTGTTTATGAAACTGAAACCGACAAAGAATACACTTTTAGTTGCCCACATTGTGGAGACGTAATTACTTCTAACGTAAAATGTGAAGATTGCAAAGCGAAAATGGTACCCTTAAACATTGAAGGAATTGGTATGGTAAAGATCTGCTCCAGATCTGGGTGTAAACATCACACCATAGAAGTAGAAGATTTGGAATATCTGGATTATTTCAAAGTTAAAAAAGAAATGCTGGAAAGTGGAACTTACCTGCGAACATTCTGTCCTCATTGTTTTAAAAGTAACGTGGATGGAAATGTTGTCAAATTTAAAATTACTAACCAAAAAGGTGAATCCGGAGACTTATTCCTAAGTCCATACCTAAACTTGTTTACTAATAAATCTACGATCGATATTCCTGATGGTGAAGTTCTGAAGGACATTGCTTGTCCATTCTGTGAGACTAGCCTAATAATAAAAGGTGCAAATTGTAAGGAATGTGCTTCACAAATTATAGGCTTAAATGTTGCTGCTGTTTCAAAACTAATAGAGTTTCGCTTTTGTGCTAAGAAAGGTTGTCAATGGCACGGCTTAAGTGCTGATGATATGGAGTCTGTCTTATTAGAAGACAGTGATGCATGGTAAAAAACCAAAACAAAGAAATCATAATTTACGAGGATACTTCTTATGAGCACAAATAGCATTAGTAAAATATCTACACAAGATTTTGAGCTTAACTCCAATGCAAAACAGAAAATAAGTAAAATTCTTGAAACATCAAATCATGATCCGAAAAATCTGATACAGATACTTCAAGACTTACAAGATGAATTCAATTATTTACCTGAAAAAATAATCTCTCATATAGCAAAGGAGTTGAAAATATCTGAACACCATATATTTGGCGTTGCTACCTTTTATTCTCAATTTAAATTCATTAAACCTGGTAAACATATAATCAGAGTTTGTATGGGAACAGCTTGCCATGTTCTAGGAGCACAATCCTTACTTGATAACTTATCTCGAGATTTAGGAATAGACACTGGAGAGACAACAAAAGATGATTTGTTTAGCCTTGAAAGTGTATACTGTTTAGGGTGTTGTGCTTTAGCTCCAGTAATGGTAATCGATGAAGACGTTTATGGTAGTATGACAGCTGCGAAAGTAAATCGAATTTTGCGAAAATACCGCAAAGAAGCGAAGCCAAAACAAAGCAAAAGTGGAGCCAACAAAAAATGAGCAATTTCTATTCAATGGTTAAACAAGCCAAAGCTTCCTGGGAAGCTTTACAAAATCAAAAGAAACCAGTTATCTATACTGGTACAGCATCTTGCGGTCGGGCTGCTGGCATCTTACCAGTAATTGAGGAATTAAAAGCACTTTCCAAGGAAATCCCACTGGATATCGTTGAAGTTGGTTGCATTGGTCCTTGCTATCTCGAACCCATCATAGGCATTCAAAAGAAGGATTCTTCCACTATTCTTTATAGTAACGTCCAAGTGAGACAAGTACGAGAAATCGTCGAGAATTACATAAAGAAAGGAGACCCGCAAGTAGACAAAGCAATTGGCACTCTTTCTGGTAATGGAATAGAAGGTGTTCCATCCTTTTGGGAACATCCCATGATTAAAAATCAAGTACGCATTGTCTTAAAAAATTGTGGAATAATCGATCCAACAAATATTGACCACTACTTAGCAATGGATGGCTATCTTGGATTAAAAAATGCCCTTGCCATGAGTCCCGAAGAAGTAATAAAAGTGGTCTCAGATGCTGGTTTACGTGGTAGAGGTGGGGCAGGATTTCCTACCGGTTTAAAATGGAAATTTACTCGAACTGAAAAAGACCAAGATAAGTACATTATCTGCAACGCTGATGAAGGTGACCCCGGAGCATTCATGAATAGATCACTAATAGAGGGTGATCCACATGCGGTTCTTGAAGGTATGATAATTGGTGCTTATGCTATAGGAGCACAAAAGGGTTACATTTACTGTCGAGCAGAATACCCCTTAGCAATTGAACGATTTGAAAAAGCAATTGTTGATATGAGAGAACGTGGTCTTCTTGGAGAAAACATTCTGAACAGCAATTTTAATTTTGAAATTGAAATCAAAAGGGGTGCTGGTGCTTTCGTATGTGGTGAAGAAACAGCTTTGATAGCCTCAGTTGAAGGTGATCGTGGAATGCCTAGACAAAAACCTCCTTATCCTTCGCAAGAAGGTGTCTGGGGAAAACCCACAGTCATAAATAATGTAGAAACACTTGGAACTGTTCCAGTTATTCTCAGAATGGGTAAGACATGGTATGCGAAATACGGAACTGAACAATCTAAAGGCACAAAGACTTTCTCACTTGTAGGGAAAATAAAGCGAACAGGGTTAATTGAAGTCCCACTTGGCACCACATTACGAGAAGTAATTTTCGATATTGGTGGAGGAGTTGCAGAGGAAAAGAATTTCAAAGCAATACAAGTTGGTGGACCTTCAGGTGGAACAATACCCTCAGCGTTTATTGATGAACCATTAGATTATGAGGAGCTCACAAAACTAGGAGCGATTATGGGTTCTGGTGGTATTGTCGTAATTGATGATGAAACTTGCGTTGTTGACCTTGCCAAGTACTTTTTGAAATTCACAGAAGCAGAATCCTGTGGTAAATGTGTTCCTTGTCGTATAGGAAACAAACAATTACTCATTCTTTTGGAAAAAATAACGAAAGGAGATGGAACTATAGAAGACTTTGAGCTCCTTGAAGAATTCGCTCATACGGTCTCACAAGGCTCTCTATGTGGTCTAGGAAAAACAGCTCCAAATCCAGTTATTACAACGCTCACATATTTCAGGGATGAATACATAGCCCATGTTGAAGAGAATCGCTGTCCAGCAAAAGTCTGTAAGGACTTATTTGTTTACCAAGTAGATGCAGAAACTTGCATTGGTTGTGAAATCTGCAGAAAGCGCTGCCCAACAGGTGCAGCTACTGGTGAGAAAAAACAACCTCACGTAATAAACATAGAAACGTGCATAAAATGTGACGTTTGCTATACGAATTGCCCGGCAAAAGCAATTAGAAAAATAGACAAGGTGGATGTACAAAGTGTTAGTAATTAATGGTAGACAAGTTCGATACGTTAAAGGAAAAACAATACTCGACACTGCTCGAGAAAATAACATACACATCCCTAGCCTTTGTGCTCATGAAAGATTGCCCTCATTTGGTGCTTGTAGGTTGTGTATGGT
>DAOVPS010000030.1:0-20903 GCA_030629105.1 Candidatus Heimdallarchaeota archaeon | reverse complement strand
TGTCTTGTGTTGCAACACTACCACCTATAACATCATCAACTAGTGTCGCATCACCAAACCCTCTAGGTAATAGGAAATATAGTAAAATAGCAAAAATAGTATCTACATAGCCAAAAGCCACCCCAAACGCAGAAACTTTAGCTCGAGAGTTCGTATCACAAATATAGGGCAGCATAGATTCGTAGTACAGATTTGCTGCTTGATAAACAACATTCGTAATGAGAAAAATTAAGAGACCTAATAGAAACTTCATAGTGAGTACTATAAGAGGAATAAAAGCAATAGTCATGAGCCCCAAAATTATTACTAAAGGTTTTCTTTTTCCGACTAAATCAGAATGAGCTCCAAGTATAGGCATTAGTATTGCAACGAGAACATTAGAAATCATAAGAAAAGTACTAACTAACAAGTGAGATCTAGCAAAAGTAAATCCTGCTCGCATACCCATCAATTCCCCCCATTGAAAAAGGGTTATTGATATTATGGCCATAGCAAAAACAGTATCTGCGGCATCATAGAATGCCCAATAAAGAATATTCTTTTTTTCAGTTGTTTGTGCTTCGCCCACTCTTGCTAATTCAATAATTCTTGATTCTTTTGCTCCCTCTTGCAGATCATCTGAAGAGGTTGTTTCCTTCATGATAAACCACCAAGCCCAGAAGTGGATTTGACTCCTGAATCAATACTACAACAGAATTAAACTTTAAATAGATTTTTGGAAAAAAATAGGATAGTGATTAAACAGATTCAAACAATCTTGTTTAATCAGCTCAATTATTTTATGATTTCAAGCTCTTTTGCGTGTTTCGTAATTATCTCAACAGCTTCATCTAATGTGTCAAAATCAAAAGATGCTTGACAAGATGTGCGAAGTAGTTGGCCACCATCGGGAACCGCGGGAGTACGAACAGGATTAGTATAGACACTTCTTGGTGTTTCTTCAAAGAGATTCTTGAAGAGATAAAATGTTGGCATATCCTCTCCAATAATTATTGGTATAATTGGTGTTTCTGAATTACCAATATTAAATCCAGCTGCCAAATAGCCATCTCGTAATCTTTTAGTGTTTGCCCAAAGTTTCTGTCGATTGGAATCATCCTTTTCTATGATGTCTAAAATAGCAAGTACTGAAGCGACTGAAGCTGGGGGTGCACTAGCACTGAATATTAGGGATCTTGCTCGATGTTTAATCCATTGGCAAATTGTTGATGAACCAGCAACATATCCACCAATAGAAGCAAAGCTCTTTGAGAAAGTACCCATTATGATGTCTACTTTCTTTTCTACACCAAAATGATGGGCAGTACCTCTACCATTTGGACCCAAAACTCCTACTGCATGAGCATCATCTACGTATACGCCGGCCCCATATTTTTCAGCTAATTCAGTAATAACATCAACATGTGCAATGTCTCCGTACATAGAGAATACACCATCAGTGACAATGAGTGCATGTTTACCTTCAGGAATCTCTTTCAAACACCTTTCAAGATCTTCCATATCATTGTGCTTGTAAATTTTCTTGTGTTTAGAAGGTAATCCACCTAACCTAATACCATCAATAATTGAAGCATGATTATCTTCATCAGATACAACCCAGTCATTCTTTCCTAAAAAACATGATAATGCCCCTAGATTTGCTTGCATACCAGTTGAAAAAATTACAGCTTCTTCCGTTCCAAAGAAATTTGCTAAACGTTTTTCTAATTCTACGTGTATTTCCATGGTACCATTTAGCAATCGTGATCCAGTGGAACCAACACCATATTCATCTATTGCTTTTTTTGCTGCTTTCTTAACTCGTGGATCTGTTGTAAAACCGAGATAATTATTGGACCCCAGCATAATAACTTCTCTACCATTAATATCTACAATAGGTCCTTGTTCTCCACATAATTCTTTGAAATAAGGATAAATACCAAGCTCTTTTGCCATTCTTACTTCTGCAAGTAACTCGGTTTCTGCCCGTTCTATGTATTTTTTGAAGAATGCCATTTATATCACTCAAAATTGTTTTTTTTCACAGTTTAAAAAGAATTCTCCCTATACTCAATTTCATAATAGAAAACGAGTATACAAATGATTGAAAAAAAATCAATAAAAAAATATATACAAGTATAAGTTGCTACACACATATGCAAGAAAGAGAAGTAGATGTTGAGGGAAAAATAAGATATGCTACTTTTATTGATCGTCCAAATCGCTTCTTGGTGAATCTTAAACTCGAAGGATCTAATAAGACAGAAAAAGCATTTTTACATGACCCAGGTCGAATGAAAGAATTATTGGTACCAAATGCTAGATTAATTATTCGAGAACCATTAAGGCTTAAAGATAGGAAAACAAATTGGGATATTCTTGCTGTTGAGTTAGAAAATCAGATTATTACTATAAATTCAAGTTTGCCAAATCGAGTGGTAAAACAAGCGATTAAAAATAAATGGATAAAGGAAATTTCGAATTACAATAATATGAAAGCAGAAATTAATTATGGAAATAGTCGCTTAGATTTCTTTTTGTCTAATGATAAAGATACATGCTTTGTGGAAGTAAAAGGTGTAACCTTAGTTAAAGGCACAAAAGCTCTTTTTCCTGATGCTCCAACTAAAAGAGGGGCTCGACATCTTCGGGAATTAATCGACATTAAATCAAAAGGTAGTAGAGCAATTGCTTTATTTGTTTGTATGAGGGATGACCCAAGAATTTTTTCACCTAATGAAGAAACGGACCCCGAATTTAGCATACAATTTAGAGAAGCAGTAGCAAAAGGTATTGAGATGCTTGTTTACACCGTTAAACCTACCATAAAAAATGAAAAGCTAACGTTACAGTTTAAAAATAGAATTAACATAGAAATTGATAGTCAGTAAATAAATTTAAGGATAAAATATTATGAACCATCAGGAGTTAGTTGGCAAAATAGCTGCAGATAAAAACAGTAAAAGGCTTGGCAAAATTATCAAGATAGAAAAAATACAAGATCAAAAAACAAAAATCTGGAAAGAGAAAATGCTAATTCTTGTGCATAACATTCTTCGAAAAGATGTTGTGATACTTGTTGATGCCGGAAAATTATTGAAAGCTGAAGTAACTTATGCGTTATTTGATTTGGAAAAAGATGATTTCGAACAAGAAGTTAGAGAAACTCGAGCTTTAATGCGTTTATATAAAGATTAGAGAAAATACGAATTTCAATTACTTAATTGGTACATATAAAAGGTAAGTTTAAATTCGACTTGATTTTGGATATCTTAGGTTCAAGGACTGTTTTGGGATGAGCTTCTTAACTATTTTCACTCCGATTTTAATAGTGATTATAGTACTTGCATTTGTCTTCGAACTTATGGATTCATCTCTTGGCATAGGATTTGGTACAGCTTTTACACCCATATTGCTAATTATTGGATACGATGTATCCATAGTAGTTCCTTCGGTTCTTGCTTCAGAGTTAGTTGCAGGATTAGTAGCAATGCTATTTCATGCTCTTCTCAAAAATGTAAGGTTGGGCAATAAACGAGTCTTTAGGAGACGACGACGCAGAAGAGCAAAAGTTTATTCTTTACCAAATGGTGAACTTGTGAAAGCTTCCAGTAATCCAAAACTAGCATTTGATGAATCAGCAAAAGAAATTGAAATAGAGGAGGAAGAAGAAGATATTATAATAGAAGATGAGAACGACATAGTTTTAGGAGAACACGATGAAATCGAGGAAATAAAACTCGAAAATGGGTCCATTATTGATCGATTTAGAAATTTGACAACAGATACAAAAGTGATTCTCATATTATCAATCGTTGGAATTCTGACATCGACTATTGCGGCAATAATTAATGTTATTTTCGCGGAAAATATTTACTTTAATTTAGCAGTGAAAATCTATATCGGTATCATGGTTTTTAGCATGGGAGTTCTCATTCTAGTCTTAAGAAATACTAAAATAAGATTTTCATTGAAACGAATTTTTGCACTTGGAGCCCTTGGGGGATTTAACAAAGGCATTTCCGGCGGTGGATATAGACCGGTTACAGTTGCAGGACAAATTTTAGCAGGAAGAGAAGGGAGGAGTGCATTAGCGTCCACAACCTTCTCTAAGACAGCAGTCAGTCTTTTTGGGGTTCTATCATATATTGTTTCACACATAGCAATCAACAAAAGCATCGGAGAAGTAGTAACCTGGGATTATCTCGATTTGGCACCATTTATTTTAATCGGAACAGTTTTCGCTGCACCACTAGGTGCATTGCTTACAAGAAAAGTTGAAAATAAATGGCTTAAGCTTTTAATTGGATGGGGAACAATCTCATTGGGAATTCTTAGTATAATAAATTCCACTTTCGTTTACTATGATATCTGGCATATTATTCCGAGAAGCGTTTAATTTAACTTGGTTCTTTTATAATTTTTCAAATTCTGTTTTTGTATGATATATATGAGTTAAGAACTAATTCTTTTTTCGCAGATAATTTCTCACGCTTTCAATAATTTCTGCAGTATATACTTCATCTAATATAACGATATTTTTGAAAATCTTATTGATTAATTGTTCAGCAAAATCAAGGATAAAATTAGCGATTATCGTTCTTTGATAATCCTCATCCAAACTAAATACAACTTCAAATAATGATGTATATTGTTTTTCAGAAATTTGTTGTTCCGCAAATATTTCATCTATTTCGTGTAATTGTTTTATAAATTCCTTTCTCAATAGTTCTTTTGTAAAACCAGAGTTTAGTTCTTTAAATTGATTAATTATTATTTTTAAAGCATTAATTCCAGTTCTATTTAGGGTGTAACTTATTTCTGCTTCTAACATAGTGTGAGTTTCAGTAGGATCAGGCAAAGTGTTTAATCGATGATTAGATTTCATAGCTCTTTTAGTTTCAAGTTGTCGTTTTTTATACCAGATTGTACGTTCTTCGAGGACATTATAGATGTGTTCTAAATTTCTAATTTCCTTCTCCTTATCATTGCACAAAATAATCTACCTAACAATAAAACGATATATTTCATTATAATAAAATTTAACGGATTATTGAAAATTCAAGATATTACAAAGATAGATACTTCAAATCATTTATTTACCATTAAATACTATCAATTCTGGTAGATAATTGTGTTAAGGATGTATTATCATTGGCATGTGATGAAAATATATTTACAATCTCTGAGATGATTGGAAAAAAAGCAGTTTCTGGAGATAATATAGCTATTGGGAAAATTACAAACATAATAGATCAAGCTGATAGCGAAAAAGATGATACTACCAAGATTTGTGATATTCGTGAGGACTTATTTCAAGTAGTTGTTGAGTTAGATCCTGCGATTTTTAATGCTCTAAAAGAACCCACTGAGATACTTTTCTCTAGTCAAACTCTAGAGAAAGTCGTAGAAGATGGAATACAGCTAAAATTAACTAAGGAAATAATAAATAGAACAATAGAAAGCTCAATGAGCTAGGCTATCATCTTTCTAAACAGAGATGGGTCGAATTATTCTTGTTATTAATCCATTATCCTGTATGTGGAATATTACTTCTGTAGAGCTTCTGAAATCAAAATCCCCAATTTTTACGTGCCGCTCTGCTTCTCTAATAGGAGCAAACCAGCGAATTAACCAACTTGCTGCAGAATCTTTTTCCGCTTCTACACAAACAATCCGATTTTTTTGCCAAAGTCGATAATAATGATTGTTCGCTTTCGTTAAATTAATCAGTAATAAGCCTTGAATAACTTGAGAGGCATTTCCATTTATCCTAACTTCAGGTATAATTTCTTCTTGTATGAAGCTTTGAGCCATACCATCAATAATTGCTATTATGTATGTTCTATTGTTTGGGTTTGTTGAATTCAACACTTTGTAGTTAATATTGTGAGTAAAGACTAATTCATTACTTGAATAAAATCCCTCACCATATTTTTCCTTAAAGGTATTATTAGCTCGAATATTAACAGCAATTCTAGCGGATGAGTAAAAGGAAAATGTTACAATGAAGAACAACAAAGCAGCATTTCTTCTACGTTTATTCCATTTCAAAGGTATAATGGAGAGAGCTACTATTAGTGCAGCAATTGTATGGATATTATTTGTTGAAAGAATCTTCAAACCATACCACTCGAAAGAAAAAGGGAATAAAATCATTTCACCTGTTGGAACTAAAAAATCCGCTAGCAAATGTGTTAGTGTTCCTATATAAAGAGAGAGAAAACCAATCCAAGAAAAGAAATTTAGTTCTGAATAATGCTCATCTTTCCAGATTTTGTTTTTTAATTTTGGGATATTCAGAATTGCTGCAACTAGAAAAACATATGGGATGACTCCTACAAAACTATGACTCATACCTCTATGCTCAAGCCAATAGAGTTTTGGAGCGAAATATACTAGAAGATTGAAGATGTAATCCAAATCAGGAATAACAGAACCAATAAGATAGGGTATTAAAATTTTATAAGGTATTTTTCTAAATTTGTGGAACCATACAACCATACTAAATGCTAATAAAACATGAGTAATTGGATCCAAAAAGATACACCTTTCAAATAATTATACCATTTTTTTGGGATCTAGAATTTCATCAAGGTCTCCTTTGATATCTAATTCCATATCGAGAATAATTTCTTTAATCGTTTTACCGGTCTCATGGGCTTTCTTAGCGATTTCCCCAGCTTTCTCATAACCAATTATTGGTGTTAGTCTTGTAACTATCATTAATGATTTGCTAAGAGTTTCGTTGATGTTGTCTATGTTTGCACTTAGATCTTTCAAGCATAATCGAACAAAAGACTCTATACCTGTTGATAATATTGAAATTGACTCTAGCAAATTAACAATCATTATTGGTTTTGCTACATTGAGATCTAGTAGACTACTTGTACTTTCTGCATAAGAAATTGTAGTATCATTACCGATAACTTGCAAACAAACCTGTATCAATGCTTCAGACTGTGTAGGGTTGATTTTTCCAGGCATAATAGAGGAACCAGGTTCATTCTCCGGCAAATGCAATTCACCCAGACCTGCTCTTGGACCACTTCCCATCCATCGTATATCATTTGCCATTTTCATGACAGAGAGAGCAAGAAGTCTTAGCACACTACTAACATGTACAATGGTATTGTGAGAGGATATTCCTTCAGCCTTGACTGGATTACTTTGGTATTTGTAACCAATCAATTGTGATAAAGCATCTACAACAAGTTGATCAAAATTCTTAGGGGCATTTAATCCTGTTCCTAGCGCGGTTCCGCCAATAGGTAGAAAATAGAGCTCATCTAGAACTGCTGTTAATCTTTTCATTGCTGTTCGGATTTGCATTAGATAAACAGAAAATTCAGTAGAAAGAGGTATAGGAACGGCATCTTGTAAATGAGTTCGTCCGACTTTTACAATCCCTTCGAATTCTTTTATTTTTTGTACTAAAATCTTCTCAAGAAATTTCAGTGCAGGTATCAAATTTTTTTGAATTAAATTGACAGAAGCGAGATGCATTGCTGTAGGAATCACATCATTGCTAGATTGACTTCTATTGATGTGATCATTCGGATGTACGGGATGCTTCGTACCTTTTGGTTGACCTAGAATTTCATTAGCTCTGTTGGCTAATACTTCATTCATATTCATATTAATTTGAGTACCAGAACCCGTTTGAAATACATCAATTGGAAATTGATCAAAGAATTTTCCTTCGTTTAGCATTTCATCAATCGCTTGAGAGATTGCCTTTGCTATTTTTGCATCTATAATTTCAGACTTTTGATTAGCACTTAAGCATGCTCTTTTCACTAGTGCTAATGCGTAGAGAAATACCTTTGGAAATTTTCTTTGACTGATATTGAAATTATTTAAAGTCCTTTGAGTATTGATTCCCCAGTAGACATCCTCTGAGACTTCTAATTCACCCAAAAGATCTTTTTCTAATCTCATTTTTTTCGACATTTCATTTCTTCTCAAGTTTTCTTATTTTATCTATAGCAGTCCCAGGCATTACTCCTTTTGGACAGACTGCATTGCATGCGAATATTTTTTCGCAAGCAGGAACACCATTTTCTTGCATTGCTTTTTCATAGATCTCTTTTCTATGTTTCTCAGATACTCTAGTATCATCTATAAAACGGAACGCTTTAGCTAAATTAGAAGGTCCAATATAATCTTTTCTTTTGCCTGAAACAGGACAAGTCCAACACATGCCACATAAGATACAATAGACTAATTTTTCAATTCTTCTCGCATCTTCAAAGGTTTGTGTTGATTCAGGAGCTTCATCGGTAATTTCTCGATCAAAGAATGGTTGTACTTCTCTATAGAATTTCCAAAATGTTTCCATATCTACTACTAAGTCTTTTATGATTGACATATTTGGTAATGGTTCAATGAGTATCTCCTTCTCTTGGTCCCAATCTTTGAGATCACCGAATTCTAAGTTAGGAACTCTTGGATGTTTCTTAATTTCGCTTGGATGTACTTGTGTTTTGCATGCAAGTTGTGGGAATTTATTTATCGTTAAACCACAAGAACCACAAATAGCTCCACGACATGAGTACCTAAAAGCCAATTCATGATCAAAATGATCTTGAATATAGAATAGAGCTTCTAAAACTGTCATACCAGGTGTAAGAGGAACTTTGAATCGTTCATAACTTGGTTTGGCGTCAGGATTTTTTTGTCTGAAGATAACAAATGTTTTCTCTTTCATTAATATGCACGCTCCTTAACCTCAAACAGTCCCAGCGTTACTGGTTTTGTTTCTATTACTAACTCGTCTTTTTCCCTCGTAACTAAAGAATGAACCATAAATTGCTTATCATCTCGAGTTGGGTAATCAGTTCTAAAATGAGCTCCTCTGCTTTCTTTCCTCCATAATGCAGCCACAGCAGTAACTTCTGCAATATCAACCATGCTTCTTAGTTCCAAAGCTCGAATTAAACCAAAGTTGAATTTCCTTTCTTGGGTTTCAATATGCATTATTTCGAAGTCTTTTTGCACTTGCTGTAGATCTTTAACGGCTTGTTTCAATCTTGAAGCTTCTCGGTATACGCCCACATTAACATCCATGGTGTTTTTCATTGCAGTTCGAATTTCTACAGGTTTCTTCCCTGTGTTTTCATTCCAAGATGAAAATAGGTTTTCAATTGATTTGAAAACATCACTTTCAGCTTTTTTAACATCACTCGCTGTAAGTTTCTTTTGCTTATTTTTCTTGAGAATGGCTCTTCCAACATATCGACCAAATACTATTGTTTCTAGCAAGGAATTACCACCCAGCCTATTTGCTCCATGAACAGAAATACAGGATGTTTCACCTATTGAATAGAGTCCTTCCAAGGGTGTTTCGCCAAAATCACCTTTGTATTTTGAAGCAATACCACCCATAGAATAATGTTGACCAGGTTGTACTGGAATTGGTTTCTCAATTGGATCAACTCCAGCGAAATACATAGAAATTTCCCTAATACCGGGTAGTCTTTCCATAATTTTTTCACTACCAAGATGTGTAAGATCTAAATGCACATAACTGTTTTCAAAACCCCTGCCTTCTAAAATCTCAGTATCAATAGCTCTTGCAACAATATCTCGAGGAGCCAATTCCATAGCTTTTGGGGCAACTTTGCTCATGAAACGTTCATTGTTTTTGTTAAATAGGAATCCGCCTTCCCCTCTAGCACCTTCAGTCATAAGTATGTTTGTTCCATAAAGTGTTGTAGGATGAAACTGGACAAATTCACAGTCTTGCATGGGAATACCGGCACGATACGCAGCTCCTAAACCATCTCCTGTATTAATGATGGCATTTGTTGATCTCTTGTAGATTCTTCCAAAACCACCTGTTGCGAGAACCACAGATTCTGATCTAAAAACAACTAATTCACCAGAGGCAATGTCTAAAGACACTAACCCAGCAATGTTATTTCCCACTTTGATCAAATCTACAAGGAAAAATTCATCAAAGAACTTCACTCCTTTGCGAATGCATTGCTCATAAACTGTATGAAGTAATGCATGACCTGTTCTATCTCCAGCATAACAGGTTCGAGGAAAACCAGCACCACCAAAAGCTCTCTGAGCTATCAAACCCGAGTCAAGTCTAGAAAATGGTGCACCCATACTTTCAAGCTCAATTACAATTTTGGGAGCTTCCTCAGCTAAAAACATAACCGCATCTTGATCTGCCAAATAATCTGAACCATATACGGTGTCGTAAGCGTGACTTTTAGGCGAATCTTTTTTTCCAGCTTCGGTATTTCCTAACGAAGCATTAATACCGCCTTGAGCAGCACCTGAATGACTCCTTAGAGGATACACCTTGCTAATGATAGCAACATTCATTGTATCAGCTAGCTCGATTGCAACTCTTAAACCACTTAATCCGCCACCAACTATTATAGCATCAAATTCTTCTACTTTCAAAGAATCAATCCTTCCAATATTCACTAAAAACCTAATAAGAAAAGATTCTGAAACTCCAATATAGGTTTATCCGCTTATTTTTTTAAGTTTGATGTTTAAAACCTAATTTGAGATATCATCTTATTTTATGAAGGAATTAGATTGTACAATTAAATAGCTGGTTTTATTTATGCATTATAGACAATTTCTGTTATTGTAAAAGGTAACTTAAAATGTCAAAGGAAATAATCTTCATACTAGCACCGATATGTCCAAAGTGCGTAAGAATTAAACGTTGGTTAAAGGAATTAGGAAAAACTAATCCTGAAATAAAAATATCAAGATATAATATCGCAACTCAATTTAAAGAAGCAAAGAAATTCAAGATAAAAACAATTCCAACACTTATAATTGGTGATATAATGTTAGGAGGTTGGATAAAAGAAGAGGAATACAGAGCAGCTCTTGAAAAACTCTAAAGAAAGAATGAGCATTGATTGTGCTCATTTCATCAATATCTGTCAGCAGATCCTAGTACGTTTTTATTTTTGTGAACTAGAAGTGTCTTTAATTCATCTCGAGCAGGACCCAGATATTTTCGAGGATCGAAAACACCTTTCTGTTCAGCCAAGACTTTTCTTATAACAGCTGTAACAACAAGCCTACCATCAGAATCAATATTGATTTTGCAAACATTCATTGAAGCAGCTTTTCTTAATTGATCTTCTGGGACACCAAGAGCTCCTGAGAGATCACCACCATATTGGTTAACCATCTCGACATACTCTTGTGGAACAGATGAACTACCATGTAAAACTATAGGATAGCCTGGAAGATTCTTCTGAATTTCTTCAAGAATATCAAAACGAAGTGGTGGTATTGGTTTTCCAGGTTTAAATTTGAAAGCACCATGAGAGGTACCTATTGAGATTGCTAAACTGTCACAACCAGTTCTAGTAACAAAATCCTCAACTTCTTCTGGTTTAGTATAATGTGATTTTTCTGAGGAAACATGCTCTTCAATTCCAGCAAGTACACCCAATTCTGCTTCAACAGAAGCATCAAATTTGTGAGCATATTCAACTACTTGTTTTGTAATTTTGATGTTTTCTTCATAAGGATGATGACTTCCATCATACATTACAGATGAGAAACCCATATCAACACACGATTTGCATAATTTGAATGAATCTCCATGGTCCAAATGCAATGCCATTGGAATATTCCCACCAAGTTCTTTCATATATTCAACTGCTCCTTCAGCCATATACCTTAGAAGAGTTTGATTGGCATAGTTCCTAGCACCCTTTGAAACCTGGAGTATAACAGGAGAACGTGATTCTACACAAGCTTGAACTATGGCTTGAATTTGTTCCATGTTATTGAAATTATAAGCTGGAACAGCATAGCCATTATCCATTGCATGCTTGAACATTTCTTTTGTATTCACAAATCCAATTTCTTTATAATGAACCATTTTCCACAACTTCACCTTTTATTTCTGTTTTATTCCTAACTTCTTTACTCTATTAAGATATTGTTCTAATTTTTTCTTAGACTTCCTTCTTATTCTACCGAAACGTGTTCTTCTTACTGGACGTATTCCAGATATTTTTGCTAACACCCAAAGTGATTTCGATCCAGGAGACATTAATAAGAAGTATAATAGAATTGTATTATCCATTGTAAAAATTAACCTAAAGCTTTTCCCTGTAAGAAAACGTTCCCACAGCACCACCTTTGGATTGAATTACTTTTCTTTTATTAACTCTTAAGGTAGATAACCATAGTATTGAAAGAACCATCCCTATGATTCCAATTATAAAATTTGTTTTTTGAAAAATAATATCTAAATTCATCTTCCCCATAACAAAATCGTCTTCCACATTTATAAAGCTACGGAAATTATGTTCAATTTCACTTTTGTTTGTATTGTTCTACTATTCAGCGAGATTTTGATATAACCAAAGACCAAATAATTAAATTAGTAGAACACATTGATTTACTTGGGGAAGATGATTTCATTGTACGATTAAATGGAATAAGAGGCATCTTCTCAGAAAACAACCACAGAAGGACAATCAAAACTTGTTGAACAGGTCATTGATTTGATAGAGGGTTTTGTTGAAAAAAATAACAAAGTAAAAAAATGGAGTTACGAATGAAATTGAAAAATAGATTAATTGAGTTTGTGGTCTTAACAGTTTTGTTAATTCCGCTTATGAGCTTGAAAACGAATAACTTGGCTGGGAATCCAATTCCTGGACCAGTTCCTGATTATCCACATACTGTTGAAATTACTTCACCATACCCTGGGCAAGGTTTCTGTAATACCACATCCGAGATAACATTCTCAGGAATATCAATAACAGAAGAATTGGATGGGGGTGTAGAATATTTTTACACTTATGTATGGTTTAGTATGATGGGATTCTATGTAAATGATTCTAGTAGTAAATATACTGATAACAATGGAATATTAACAATAACAGATATGGATTTTGTTTTCGATGAAGTTGCATCATATCCTATTGAAACACCTCAATCTCTTACACTTGAAGTAACAATCTTCGAGGATTCTGGTCATATATGGGAATTATCAGCAACACAATCTACAAATATTTGGTTTATAGAATTAGAATCAACGTGTGAATCTGGTTTGAATATCTTATTGATTATACCACCACTAATGATTATTGGATTAATTACAATAATTAAAAAAAGAGAGAAATAATCTCTCGCCATTTATTTTTTAGCTACGGCTAAAAGAAAAGAAAGGAAAAATCGAAGAAAAATGCAAAGAATTTGAAAGGTGGCAGATGCTTTTGTTTTCATTCAGTTACTATGAATCCTTCTCCCAATATCAATTGGAAGATTGCTGCTAAGCCAAGTAATACGATTGCATTAACTAGAAGAATTGTCATTATTCCTCCTCTTAATAAGTAGGATTTCATACGATAGTATTCATCTTCAGTAAGTTCATCTTCTGCATCATAAACATATTCTTCTTTTTCCTCTTCTTCCTCGAAATCCTCATCATCGGATTCCTCATACTCTTCATCATAATCATATTCGTCGTCGTCTTCTTCATACTCGTAGCGAGCTTTTGCGCCTTGTTCTTCTTTTTTCTCTTTGATGATTTGTCTATAAACACGAGTTTTTCGAGTTTCACTACGCAACATTTTGTACATAAAGAAGTTTCGATAAACCATATCACCTATAACCACCAGGAAAAATAAAGCAATGCCAGGTAGAGCGATAAAAGCCATTGGATTGTATTTCTCAGGAAATCCAACAAAATAATCAACCAAGAGTATAATACCAGTGTAAATAAAAGCGGGAAGGAACATGAGAATAATTCTAAGCCATTTAGGCATACGAACAAGCGGTTCGAATTTTCGCTTTTTTTCCTCTTCCTCATTTGTTTCTTCTTCTAGAGCAACATCAAGTATTTCTTCTTCGTTTTCCTGGGCATTCAATGAAATCACCGTGAATACTAAAGAAATAATGGGGATTTTATCTAAAAGCGTTATCAAATATTTGCTAATACATTGACTATTTGAAGCATGAGCAAATATGTTGATAAAATAATCTTTATCAACTAAAACAGAATTATCAATACCTTGTTCTATACTTAGAGTTAAAAGATATTTTAAAGGATAGAGATTTCGTGCCAACAATAGGATTCGTAGGGATAGATAATGCTGGAAAAACAACCATTATTGATGTCTTTACTAAGCATAAGATCACAAAAACGATTCCAACTGTAGGTGTAAATCTAGAACAAGTGACTTTTTCTGAGATTGATTTTCATCTCAATATTTTGGATATGGGCGGTCAAAAAAGCTTCAGATTATTATGGGTTGATTATCTTAACACTGTTGACATTGTTTTATACGTAATCGATGCAAGTGATCATGAACGTATAGATGAATCTCTCAAGGAATTTCAAAATATGCTTATATTAACTGAAGCGAATGATATTCCTATTCTGGTTTTGATTAATAAAATTGATTTGCCCAATACTCTTAGTGCTTTAGAAATTGGTCAGAAATTCTCCAAGATTCCTGAGCTAAACAATCGTGATTGGAACATTGTAGAAACTAGTGCAATTACTACTAAGGGTCTCATTGAGATGTTTAAATGGACTTATTCTAAAATTACTAATAATATTCTCGTCCTTGAAGTTGATTATACTCAAATTGCCGACAAGAAATACTACACCCCATGCCCGTTGCTTTTGAGTCTTTCAGATGGAGATTATTGTATTAATCATGATAATTTTACTCCCGTTAAGGTTGTTCCGTTGTTAAGCATGTTTTCTAAAGATATGAGTGATCCAGAACAAGTGATAAAAGAAACCATAGAGGAATTTGAAAACGTAGGTAGCATGGTTTGTTTCAACAGTATTTTTGTTTCTGATGAAGATATTAACATTCATTGTGCTACTGATGCTACTGTTGTTGAGGTTGAAAGAGTTACTGCTAGTAAAGATGAATATATTGACTCTTACAATATGATGCATTTAACTGGTGGGAAAATGTGTTCTGAGTGTCTTTACAAGATTTTGTTCTCCGCTATCAAGCGAAAAATAAAGGCCGGTATGGGGCTCAGCCTGGATGAAATTGAGAATATTAAAATTGCAGAAGCTAGAAGACCTACTGATCCTAGTAAATGCTGAGATCAAAATAGTTGAAAAATTAATTCTGATGTATTCTTTTAACAGCTTCATCATAAGCTGTACCGTATTGTTTGATAATATTTTGCCAACTATATAATTCCGAGATTTCTCGAGCAGTGATTCTGGCATTTGTTACTTCTTCATTTGAAAGCTGTGATTGTTTTATTATTATCTTTGCCAAATCAATTGCTGCTTCTTCATTTGTTCGCCCCTTTCTATTTAGAACAAAAATCCCATTATTTTCTTCGCTAAGTTGCTCATTTACTAACAACCCAAAACCAGACAAATCTGTTGTTACAGCTGGAACACCGAGAGCTAGAGCTTCTAATGGTGTCAAACCATATGGTTCATAGGTTGACGGATAAATTCCCATATCACATCCAGCTACAGCTTCATAGTAATCTAATTCTAATAATTGATCATTTTTTGAGAGATAAACGGGATAAAAAATAACTTTTACTGAACTATCAGGTTTATTCATCAAGTCTAGTTTTTTCAAGGTTTGATAAATAGTATCTCTTTCATTTAAATTAAAAGGACAAACTGGAGGATAGATAATGTCACTTTTACTTTCTTTTGTTTTCTTAACAAGCTCACTAATTCTTTTCACTTCAGTTTTGGAGAAGAAATCATTCAAGGTTCGAGATTTCAGATGATCGTCATAACCAGGTTGAATTTTCGTCAACCACTCTTCGATTTTTATCATTGGCGATTGTATTATTTGTCGTAACTCTCGAGCAAGTTCAAATGCTTCTAAAACGTCTGCCTTTATTCCGGAAACAGGAGCTGGAACCCAAATAAAAGCTAAAATTTCTTTTCGATTTTTGCCTTTTATGAATTCTTCATTTACCAACTTTAAAGACTCTAGAAAAACATCTATACCTTTGTTATGGAATTCATACCTACCAGAAATATGGATAATCAGTATATTCTCTAAATCTACGGAGTAATAGGGATTAAAGTAAGCTTCAATAAATTGTGCTAATTTTTGACGTGCTTCTTTGTGTTTAGTTGGTAAATCATCCTTCTTTGACAAACCTTCCAGATTAATTCCATTAGGAATAACAAAATCAGCCCTATGACCCAGAATACCTTCCGTTTCTCGAGCAACGGCTTCTGAAACGGTAATCAAAACATCTGCTTCTTCTGCACAGATAACTTCTATTTGATGGGTTCCTTCCACATGATACTGATAAGCCTTTTGTGGGGGAATTGTTTCTCCTTTCATTAATAGGTTATCAAGAATTAAGTTGATATCCTCTTCACCCATAGCAATATTTCTACCTAGTTGTGTTGCATGTGTCATAAAGACTGTTGCAACATTGATGTTGTTTCGTTTGAGAAACAATAAACCTGGACCAGAAATCCATTCATGGAAGTGAGTAACAATGCGTTTATTTTTGAAACGCGGGGATTCAACCAATTTGGAAATTAAAACACCGGCTGCCCAACCAAAAGCTACCATAGGATCGAACACTTCTGGCATCCACAGGGAATCGATATTAAACCAATTCCAGAGAACTCCTTTGATTTGATCTATTTTGCGATCAGATTTCCCAGTTACTAATGGTACATCTAATAGGTAAGAGGGATCAACAAGAATTGTTTCGACAGCTCCTCCTCCTATCCAACGACCATATTTCACTTCAATGCCTTCAGCTCGAACAGCATTGAAAGCTTCCTCGAGATCCTTGGGAGGATCTATTTCTTCAAAATCATTTCTAGCTTTGAAAGCATTGTATAAGCCAATTGTAAGATAATTACCAGGACCCATTAAGCGCTGCATCTCGGGAGCTTTAGAAGCTATGACAGTATAAATTCCGCCTATTTTGTTAGCAATTTCATTTGAGACCTCAAAAACAATCTGGCAATCAAGAGGTTCATCTTCGGGTTCAGTCATTACAGCTCACAATTAAGATTCTATTATAGCTACAATAATTAGTTCTATACTAATCGGTTAATCAAATGTGATATAAAAAGAATTGCAAGTGTAAACTAAAGAACGGTTAATTGAATTTTTGAGATAACTTTTTTTAAGGGAATGTCTAAGAATTTTCACACTCAATAAAAGTAACAAAAATAATTGTTCAGAGGGTAATTTACTTGAATGGTAAAGAAATTGTCCAACAAATTCGTCAAAAAATGAAAGATCATCACGGTCTCTTTGAGAGAGCTATTCCCTTAATTGCATCAGAGAATATCACAAGCAAAGAAGTGCGTGAAGCAACCTTATGTGATTTCTCACATAGGTATGCAGAGGGATGGCCAGGTGAAAGAGTTTACGCAGGTTGTCAATACATAGATGATGTGGAATTCATCTGTATGGATCTTGCGAAAGAAGTCTTCAAAGCAGATTTTGCAGATGTAAGACCAATCTCAGGAGTAGTAGCGAATCTAGTTCTCTATTCAGCATTCTCTAAACCAGGGGACATTAGTATGTCCATAAGTATACCAAATGGAGGGCACATATCCACAGGACCATTAATGACCTCGAAAGGAGCATTCATGGGAAGAACTGCAGGAGCAGTAAGAGGATTAAATGTAAAATATATCCCATCGGATAGACATAAACTAATGATTGATGTGGAAAAAGCAGAGGAAGCAATTAAAGAATTAAAACCAAAATTATTGCATTTTGGAGCTTCAGTATTCTTATTCCCACATCCAATTAAGGAGTTAGCACCCGTAGCGAAAGATCTAGGAGCAACAGTAACATATGATGCGGCTCACGTTTCAGGATTGATTGCTTGTGGATATTTCCAGGATCCACTAAATGAAGGAGCAGAAGCTATGGCATTTTCGACTCACAAAACAATGTTTGGACCACAACATGGCTGTGTAGTTGCAACCTCAGATAAAGAAGAATTTTACGATAAAATAAAACGGGCAACATTTCCGGGAATGACAAGTAATCATCACTTACACAACGTAGCAGCACTTGCTATTGCACTAGCAGAAATAAAGGAATTCGGAAAGGATTATGGAGGACAAATAATCAAAAATTCCTATGCATTAGCAAAAGCATTGGAAGAAGAAGGATTCTCAGTATGCGGAAAAGAAAATGGATACACAAAATCACATACACTACTAGTAGATATAAGTCCACTACAAGAAAAAGCAGGATTAGGAAAAGATATTGAAGAAGACCTAGAAAAAGCGGACATAATCCTAAACAGAAATTTGTTGCCATGGGATATGTT
Organism: Candidatus Heimdallarchaeota archaeon; assembly: GCA_030629105.1. Lineage (GTDB taxonomy): Archaea > Asgardarchaeota > Heimdallarchaeia > JABLTI01 > JABLTI01 > JABLTI01. Next base: position 2,642 of record DAOVPS010000030.1, on the reverse strand, counting down.
CGAGGGCAGGAATTATCTTAATCCTGGTGGTATTCGTATGGGTGTTTCTGAGATTACTCGTCTTGGTATGAAAGAAGGCGAAATGAAAGAGATTGCTAATCTTATTCGTCGTGTTGTCATTGATCGCGAAGATATTAAGAAAGTCGTGAAAGACGTCAATAATTTCCGAAAGGACTACCAGCAACTCCATTATTGCTTCAGCTCTAATGAAGATGCTTACAAGTATATTGAAATTATTTAATTTGATTCTTTATCCAAAGAGGGATTACCCCTCTCCTTCTTTCTCTTCTATTTCTTTTTCTTCTATTTTAGCAGGTTCTTTTCTAATTAGTATAACTCCTACCCAAACTATTCCTATTGCATACACAACAATTCCTATAGTTCGTACAACATAAGGGAAAAAGCCCGGAATAAACATAATTACTCCAAGTACAAGAGGAAGAATAGCCCATTTAGAAGTGGGTCGAGTAGAAAATCCCTTACTCCTAAAAGCTGAGATTGCAAAAATAAGAAAGCCTACAGCATACATAGTACCTGCAACCATTTGCATTGCAAAAAAGACTGGATTAGAATAAATAGGTCCAGTAGATAATTCAACTAGAGTAGGATCACTTGCTGCAAGAATCGGTCAAATAAAGGTTTCATAATATATACCAGCATTGTAGAATACCTGTCCTACAAAAGTTATCAAGAAACCTACTACTCCATACCATGTTAGTTCATTATATTGTTTAAAGAATAGCCCTAAAATACCAACTAAAGCTAAAACAAATCCAAAAACCCCTAGAATATTTACGAGAAGCCAATTTGTATCAAGAATCAATAAATGATAATTTGTGGGAACTTCGTTTAAAGGCAACAGAATTGCATATAAAAACCAAAATAATAACAATAATACAGCAGATACTATATTTGCAACTCCAGTAATACGAAGGAAATTCTTATTCATCATAAATTATACGAAAAGTTTCCTAGTTTAAATATTTTATCTAAAAAAAGTTCTCCAAAATCTAGGAGACACAAAAAACACTTCTTCTTTATAACTGTGAAGTCCAGAGAGTTTTAAATAAATGCTGTAAGAATTAGTAAGTATTTTAATGATTATTGAAAGAAAGAAAGAAGACTGATTTTTGTCGTGAATCCTCAAAAGAATTTTAAGTGTTAGGATTATTCAAAATTAGTTTTACAAAATATGTAGCGGGGTATTCAATTGGCAGTAAATGTAACTCTTAATGAGACTAAAAGAAAAGCTCCTAGAAAATTTATTACTTTGGATTTCGCACGAGGAATAGCAATTCTCTTGATGTTAACTCTACATGTTCTTCAAAACGTCCTAGATATTGGACAGTTACAATCCGTTATGAATGATCAACCGATGATTGCACTTGTAGTATTGTTCTTTGCCCCGTTCTTTGGTGGGTTAGCAGGTTTCTTCTTGCTCATTTCATCTGCAAGTAATATGATTAGCATGTATCGTGATTTAGAACGTGGTAGTAGAATCAGAAGTTTAGTTTTCAAACAGATTTTTGGGGGAGTTCTCTTACTCGCTTTCGCTATGATCTGTGAAGGTATCACTGGTTATGGCGGTTTAGCAGGTAGTTTCTTCAAAAATCTAAATGACGTTGGACTTACAGACGTGACTATGCCACGTTGGCGTTGGAATACTTTTGAAACAATACATACAATAGCCTGGTGCTTGATCTTCAATGGCATTGTTCAAGGTTTATTATCTTTGAAAGGCAATTGGAAAAATAGACGTAATCTTATCATAGCCTATGCTGTTTTGGCTGTTTCTATTGTTGCTTTAACTCAACCAGTTTGGTGGGTAATTGGTAGAATAGTTCCTGGATTTCCATTTGGAACATTCCCAAGTGGTCACCGCTTAGGTTTACCGTATATTGGAACGGAAACTTTTTGGGAAATTTTCCGAACGCCGTTTCTAAATGTTTTATCAGGTTATATAGAACCGTTGTTCCCCTATCTAGCAATTTCTTTTGTTGGTAGTATAATTGGTATTGTGTTATCTAAACCAAAAGAAGAAATTAGTCAAAAATTCCCGCGAAGGTTGTTTTTAGTCGGCCTTGGAATGTTTATTGCAGGAGTAATTGGCCTTATTGCTGTGTTCGCTAATGTTTTTATTCAAGGTGGAGCTGCTGGTTTTGACAATGCCTTTGATCTTTACTTAGAATTTGGTTCTCATCGTTATCTTTCTGCGGATAATCCTAATTATTCATTTCCAATTCCACCTCTCTCGTGGCTAGGTCAATTTATGGGTGTAAATGGTTTCAGCATTATTCTTGTTGCCGTTTTGTTGAGATTGGTTGAGTTCCGAGGTACTAGTTATAAATTCGCTAATCGAACGAAGATCATTCGACGTTTTGGCACAGTTGCTTTTTCAAATTACAACAACCAATGGATTTTCTTCATTCTTTGGGAAATTGTTTCGCTAGTTGCATTTGGAACGCATTATCAAAAACCTCTGTGGGGTGGAATGATCGTAATAATGCTTCTCACACTTGCTGTCTATTCTCTGGGTCTTTGGCTTTGGGAAAAAATTGGCTATATACTCTCCCTGGAATGGTTTATCCGGACAATAGCTAACAATATCGTACCCATTCATCGGCAGCGTTTTCCTGCAGGTA
>DAOVPS010000070.1:0-14487 GCA_030629105.1 Candidatus Heimdallarchaeota archaeon | reverse complement strand
GCAATCATTTCTGTAACACTTGCTTTGCTAATCCCTAAGAGTTTCGCCATTTCAGTAACTCGCGCATGTCCTTCCTCTTCACTAAGAAGTAAAATCCTCTCAAGATAGTCTTCTATTGTAGCTGTAATTACCATTTCATCCTCATTCTTAGGGGTCATAGATCTATCTCACTATCAATTATTTATCAACTTATATTTATAGAATCGTACTCTAACAAATATAGGAATTTCATAGGAATATTTATTTCTTATAGAAATTCATCAGATAATAAAAACAAGAAGGATGAAAAGATGGTCAAAGAAAAATCTGCTAAAAAAGTTGTACTAAAGAAGAAATTAGGGATTTTAAAGTTAGGAAATATTGCTTCTTCTGTTCTTCTGGAAATGTTGCTTGATGAACGAGCAGATCGATTAGATATTGAAGTTAGAACCATTTCCTCAGGAGCAAAATTGCAGAAAGAATCAATTAATGATGCCTATAAAATATTTTCAAAACTTACCTTTGATTTGGTAGTAGTAGCTACCCCTAATGCATCCTTATCTGCTCCACTTGAAATAATTAGTAAATTCTACGAAACGAAAATACCACTTATAGTATTAACTGATATTTTGAAGAAAGAAACAAGAGAGGGGTTTAAAGAAAAAAACATTGGTTATCTTGTTGTAAAACCGGATGCAATGATAGGTGCTCGACGAGAATTTTTGGATCCAACTGAAATGGCAATTTTTAATGCTGATTTAATTAAAGTGTTATCAATTGGCGGGGCGCTTCTTGCAGTTCAACAAGAAATCGACAAAGCACTAAATCTAATTGTTTCGAAAAAAGAAATTATCTTACCACAAGTCGTTCTTACACCGGCTAAAATTGTGAAATATGTAGGATTTTCAAATCCTTATGCTGAAGCAAAAGCTAGAGGAGCTCTAGAAATTGCAGAAAAAGTAGCCAAAATAAACACAGAGGGATGTTTCAAAATAAATGAACGTTCTGAATATATTTCACAAGTAGCAACAGCTCATGAAATGATGCAAATAGCTGCAAAACTTGCAGAGGACGCAAGAGAAATTGAGAAATCCTTAAACAAAGTCCGAAGGAAACCTCATAGCTACTATGGTGAAATACAAGATAAAAGACTCCTAAAAGAAAAACCAGACTCTAATTATGATTAAAGAGATGATTAATAAAAATGACATTATTAATGGATCAATTATTTACTTGCCCAAATTGTGAAGTAGTTTTTCAATCCAAAGTTGCAGGTAGCTACGATACTTTTGGGAAAAAATATAGTGATTTCTATGTTGGAAGTGGTTCCGAACCACAACCAATTCTTCATTTGAATAATATTTGTCCAAAGTGTGGATTTGCTGCTTATACAATAGATTTCAAAGTCTTTAGTATTGATTTGGATTTTGTTAAGAAAGCAATAAAAAAAACAGAAAAATTCTCTGGAAGAAAAGCAACGGAATTCAATGCGGGTGATGGATTTATTGTAATCTCCAAATATTTGGGAAATGAAATCTCAAAAGAGAGTTTAGTTTTTGTTTTATTACAAGCATCTTATGCGTATAGAGAGCTTGGTGATCAAAAATTAGATGACTCAAGAATCCTAACGCTTAAGATAGTTGAAGATGTAATTGAAAAGCAAAAATTTGTGGAAAATCCTGAAGAATTATATCTTTATCTAGCTGGCGAAATACATAGACTCTTAGGAAATAATGAAAAATCCCTAAAGTACTTTAAAGAAGCTCTTGAGAAGGCAGATAGAAATTCTAGAATTTCAAAAATAACCCAACAGCAATTAACTAAACCTAGCGAAATTATTCCAGAAGGTTTTTTCGAGTAATCTGCAAATTCTCGTTTAATCAGTTTTCTCAAGTAAACAGAAATACCGATTAAACAAACCTTAAAAACTTTAAAACTATCAAAATTGTTAATATCCCCAAGAAATTTCGACAAAAAAAGAAGAAATTATGAACTTTTTAAGTTGATTTGAAGGTGAAAAAATGAGTACAGCAGATGAAGCAGCATTTTTCAAAGTTCTAATTGTAGGTGATGGAGCTGTTGGAAAAACAAGTATTTGCACACATATAACAACGCAAGAGTTTTTCGCAGATTATCACTTAACTGTGGGATGTGATTTCTTTATTAAACGATTATACGTCAACAATATTAGTGTAACACTTCAGATTTTTGACATCGGCGGTCAAGACCACTTTGCTAGAATGAGATCAGCATTCGCAGATGGAGCAAAAGGTATTTTCTTAGCATTTGATGTTACTCGAAGAGATAGTTTTTACAGTCTAGAAAAATGGATTAATTCAGTTAAAGAAGGATTAGATCCCAAGGCTCCTAAGGTTTTAATCGCAACAAAATCTGATTTAAAAGCTGAAGCAGAAGTTTGGAAAGATGATGTCGATGGTTTAGAAGAATTTAGTATAGATGCTTACTTTGATACATCCTCTTTAACTGGTGATGGCGTTCCTGAAGCCTTTGAAACAATGGCAAGACTACTTTTAGTAAGATACAAAGAAGAAGAGTATATGAAATCCTCTCAACAAATTAAATTTGTCGAAGGTTTTTATCGATCTTAAGAAAAATGAGAAAACTAGAAATAAAAAAATGAGTGTGATGAGAAGTTAATATTCTTCTCAATCAGTGCCCAATATAACTTCCGCATTTTGGACAATAACTTGTTTCAGTGTCGATTTTTTCTCCACATGTTTGACAAACACTTGCGGTCTTTTTTGATTCTTGTTCTTCATCCACGTCTACGATTTTGACTTGATGCATTTTTGATTTACGAATTGTCTCTTTATGTTTTCTTTTTCGTTCTTCTTCTTTTTGTTTTTTCACACCACTATTATATCTCATTTCGGGACATTCGTTTACAATGCGTTTCCAATTTCCAAAAGTCAATCTATAAATTACATTTGTAAGTAGTCGCCATTCTTCAATGTAGATAAAGACAGGAAAGATTAGGGCTAATGAAACAGTTGTTAGGATCCAATTTCCAAAGGCTATGAAATTTCCAATGAAAATATAATAAAGACTACCAAAGTCGCGCCAGAGGTCTTCTTTTTCATGTATTGCACCGTATAGAAAAGCGGAATTAAAGTAAACCCAATAGTAAAGTGCTTTTGGAGGTCTTCCACGGCTAAGAATTACTATAAAGTAATATGGTAATAGGATTAGGTGACCTGGTAGAACAATTAAGTTCAAAATAAAAGCTACTAATGGTGCATATGTGAAATATGCAAAGCAAACTCTTCTTGGTATACAGACAGTTCTTAAACCTGGTATTTTGAATTCATAATTTTGACTTATTTCTGACACTTTGACCACATCACTGATTATATCTTTCAATTATAAAATAGTTTGTAATTAATTCTTTTTCCATTTTATTTGCCATTCTTTTTGACAAGATTTTGTTTAAGTATCCAATCAGGAGAATCATTAATCGCTTTCTTTAATTTTGTAATTTGATTTAAATCGGTTTTTGCTAGGAAATTAAAAATCTCTCGTGCTCTTATAAAATCTGAAATATCAAACAATCCAACTAATTCATTTATCGCAAACTGATCTTCTGTTTTTGCTAACATGATTAAGGCATCTTTGTACAAATCTTCATCAATTGGATGTTCTATTAATTCCTTAATTTGAGAAATTGGTAATGGTGCTGTTGTTACTTTTAGTGATTCTATTTTACTATCAAGAATCGTTATTTTCTTGAATTGTTCACCTAACTCAGAAAGCAATTCTTCATCTTCTTTATCCTCTTTGATTTCTGCTTGCATTTCAGAGTCTTCGTAAATATCAGTACCAGTGGTTCTTTCAAAGAAATCAATCTGTTCTGGATCGTCGTGATCAAATGTTATAAAATCCTCTCTCAACTCAAGTGGTTTTGATGATTTAGAATTCAAGCGATCAATCCATCGATATATATCGCTCTCAGCAAGTTTTTTATCTGCTGCAGCTATTTTTTCACTAACTTTATGAGTTGCACCGATTTCTTCTGCATCCCTTTTCTGAGTTTTTGTGGTGCTCTCATCATATTCATCTTCATCCCATCTATTTTCATAGACTACATCAATTTCTTCTGCAAGTTCAAGTATACCTGCTTCAATAGCTTGATAGATTGATTTCACAAAAATTGGTATAACAGTCTGAGAATTTAGGGTACCAAGTGCGGATATAGCTTCTCTTTGGACACTCATAAATGATTCATGCAATGATAAATTAACGAGTTTCTCTTCAATTAGATCATTTAAAACATTTATTGATTTTATACTATTGATTGCTTGATATCTTATTTTGGGGTCATAATCATCTAATGCATCTTGAAGTGTTGCTAAAGCTTTTTCATTCCTCAGATTGCCTAAAGCAAATAAAGCATTCCAATAATATAATTCAGTGAAATCATAATTAAACCAGCTTAACACATCCAGTGTAAAGGATTGATTGATTGTCCGGAGAAGTTCATTATCAAAATCATCAATATAGTCTACATCGGAATGCATTAGATTAGATTCTTGAGATGAATTATTTCTCTTACCTGTATTGACTTTTCGATTGATTTCTAAGATTATATGGTCAACTGATGAATCATTGCCTATCTTACCCAAGCAATTAATTAATTCATAATCTTGTTCAGGAGATATTTTCCTCTCAGAGCCAATTCCAATTAATCTTGTTTCAAATTCTTTCAAATGAAAATTCCCAATAATTCTTAAGGCTAAAATAAATTCTTCATTATCTGGAGATAAACGACTAGAGACAAAGGTTCCAAGAAATTCAAAGATTTTTTCATTTGGGAATTTATTCAAGATTTTCCAAGAATTAATAATTTGATTCCTAGTTTCCTTATTGACAGAGTAAGGATCTATATCGAAATAAAGATCCTTAACAGCGTTTTTTATGGTATAAGTTGTTTTGATTAAATCAATAGTTGGCTCTACTTCTAATAATTGTAATAATTTTCTTATGGTATTTAAAAGATCGATTTCTTCAACTAATTCTATATCATATGAAAGGATAGCTGAAATGGCATTGAGGAATTTATATGTTATAGGTTGTAAAAAGTCATCATTTGAATCTAAAAACAAAGCAGGTTTTATTCCTAACCATGCTAATTCGCGTGCAATATAGATAGATTTTGAAAATGAAGTATTAAAATCAAATTCTTTGTTTTTGAATAACCAAAGCGCAGCTAATGGATTACCTTTTTGAACGAGAATTTTAGCAATTGCTTGTCGTTGAATATGATTTTTACTTAGAAAAACAAATTTTGTACTCAAGAGATTTACGATTTTTGAATCACTCATTAATCCTAAGGAGAAATAGGCATCTTCAAATAAAATATCATAATTAGACATTTTCTCGATTTCATCAAAGAAATCATCACGATCGAAATATCCAGCCATGAAAAGACCAATTCTTCTTTCCTCAGCTATAGGTGATTGTAATAATCTGAGGATATTTTCACTTATGTGTTCTTCGAAATTACTGACATCGAGTTTACAAAAAATTTTAATGAGTGAAAGTGATAATGAAATGGAGCTTCCTATAATGTGTGCAAGAGATAGAATATCTATAATCATGTGAAAGTCCATTTTTTTTGAAATTACATTAAAAATTCTTTCAGCTTCAAATGGTGTAAGTTTAAAGTAATTATCTGTAAAGATTTTCCAATTCTCAATATCATATGAGAGAAGATACTTTAAAACAGCTTTATCATAATCCACTGAAGATAAAGCAGTCATTACCTCACGAGAGTACTTGTCCAAACTACACTTCACCAAATTCTCTAATTAAAACCGCTACGGTTAGAATTGACTTTAAAATCTTTGGATAAACTATGGATATTGATAACAAAACTAGATTCTGACGTATTATATCGCTTATAATGAATATCCTAAGTAAAGAGAATCTTTATAGTAACCAATGTTAACTAATATAGTTGATATTCAAGAGGAAAGAATATTTTAGTCTAAAAATAGTAGGTCTAGATTATAAAAGTTGAATGTCAAAAATAGTTTGAGTTGGTATTATTGAACGCCTTTGGCTTGAAAATAAAAAATGGGATTCTAAAGAGTAACCACTCATTTCTAATTATCTTAGTTGGAATTTTGAGTATTGCTTTATTATCAGCTCAAATAAGATTCCCCAATACAAATCAAGAAGATATAATAATAGATCCTAATGATAATCACTGGGAAATACCTACAGAAGCACAAATACACAAAATAGTAAGTGATATCAAGATCAATGATAATGATGAAGATGATTTTGATAACGATGGCTTACCAGATATTGAAGAATACAAATACCAATGTAATCCTGCTGTACCGGATTCAGATGGAGATGGATTGTTAGACGGAGCTGAAGTTTATACTTATAACACACTTCCAAGTCGTGCTGATTCCGATAATGATTACTTATTAGATTCATGGGAAATTTTCACATATTTCACTCATCCAATGATATACGATACAGATCAAGATGGTCTATGTGATGGTTTAGAAGTTTTATTACACAAAAGTAACCCTTTTCATTCTGACACAGATTACGATAGTCTTGATGATTACTCTGAAATAAGGGTATATTTTACAGATATTCGTTGTCCTGATACAGACAAAGATGGATTGTCAGACGGAGATGAGGTAAATTTTTACCATACAAACCCTAATGTGGCAGACACCGATGGAGATCGTCTAAATGATGAATGGGAAGTAATGAACAATCATAACCCAATTAAATCTGATAATTATCTCCGGATATTTGGATTGTATGTCTTACCACCTGTTGTCGCTCTTGCACTAATATTTATAGCTGTTTTTGGTTCTGTAGGATTAAAAACAATCAATGTTTTTAGATTTAAATCAGATTTTGAGAAAGAAGCACAAGTTGAACAAGATAAACGATTACTCTACGAACTCTTATCAAGAGTTCCTGAAGACCAAGAAATTGATGTACGGAAGCTAGCGGAACTATCTCATGAAACAGAAGATGAAATTCTTCGATTACTTTCTTGCTTATTTGATTCGGAAGGAGATAATGGTTCCGAACTAACTACAAATGACATTGTTTTTAAGACAAGCTCAGAGAAACAAGATTTCAATATTGCTTGCTTCTATTGTAATAATCCAATTGATATTAAGAAGGATCATTGTGATTACTGTGAAGAAAAGATTGTTCGTTGTAAGGAATGCGATGCGTTTGTTGCTTACACAGATGTCTATGCTGTATGTGCGAGCTGCGGTGTTATTGGTGAACCTGAAGACATCACTGGTTTCCTTTCTGTTGAGATTATCTGTGAGAAATGCTTAGTTCAAAGCAGATATTTTTATGTTTAACGAGCTCTTTCCTTTTCTCCTTTTTTCTTAAATACAGTATTTCATCAGAACAATTTTAAAATGCAGAAGCAGAATAGTCTTCTAGGTGCTTTCTATGAAGAAAATGGTGATGCTTGCTCGAGAGATAACAAAGAAAGAAATAGATTTAGGTATAGGAACAGAGAGGAGCAGTACAAGGCTTTCACCTATTTTTAAAACCTTAAACCTAAACATACCTATTGAGAATAACAAAAAATATACTCCTAAGATTCCTATCAATCCTTTCGATGGGACACCAATGTTAGTTATGCCACTGCTGTTCATTCCACATGATGAATCTTATCTTTTTGGCACTCCTTCAATTATTGAGAAGGCTGGAAAACAGGAATTACAACCAACAAAAGTCTTTTCTGATCCCGGTAAGGGAACCGGTTCTCCGATTATTGCGACATCATTAATCGCAGAAGAAAATGATATTCTTATCGTTGCTGCTTGTGATCAATACCATAGTCCAGCAGTGAAATCTGCTGTTAACAAAATACTTGAGAAAATGGAGAAAGAAGGGTTTCAAAGTGGCACTGTTCTCACAACAGGAACAAGAAATCCTGCTTTTAGTTACATTAAAGTAAAAGATGACAAAGCCATTGAGTTTATGTTGAAAGGAACAATTCCGAAGGATGATATGATAGCAGAAACGATGATTGTCTGTATTCGTAATAAATATCTTAGAAAACAAATTCTTTCAAAGAGAAATGTAACAATCGAACAATTAAAGGAAATTTATCCTTATTCAGAAGAAGAATTAGAGAAAATAAAAACTGATTTACATGATATTGCGAGTCTTATGGATACCTGTAAGGATGTTAACGAGTATTTAGCAAAATGCCCTTTCTGTGATTTCTCGAAAGTTATTCATAGACTTTTAATTCCAGAAATGACTTATTCGACTGTAAAATATCAGGAAGAATGGGATGATTTAGGAGATTGGCAGAAAATATATCGATCCCCAATTTATCCGAAAGATAAGAATGGCAATACTTTTTTTTCCATTCCAAAACTAATATCATACACTAATTGTGAAAATTCGGTCATAGCCAATTTTACATTTAATAAAGTCATTGTAAGTGGTTTGAAGAATCGCATTTTTGCTGTTGGTCCTCGAGGAACTATTGACTTACCTCTTGATTTGGATCCTCAAGATTTCAAAAAAGAAGTAGTTAAAGTGCAAATGTAATATTAACTATATTTTTCCACTTTTTCCAAAGCATATTTTAAAATTCCTTTAAAGAAACGATGTTTACCCAATTTTTCTACACAAAAATCTGTTAGACGTTGTTCACTAATAGCTTCTTTTGCTTCAACGAGAATTTGCTGGTACACATAGGCATTATGCATTGCTCTGTTCTTAAATCCCTCATTTCCACCTAGTTTCATTTTTCTTTCTATCTCTTCAAGATCATGTTTTGAACAGATAGGACAAGAACAATTGTATTCATTCCATTTGACACTTGTAGTGCACATGGTTGTTTGATTTGAAACTTTTCTTGCACCAATCTTGTCTTGGTAAACTAAGAAATATTTTGCATTCATAATCCAGGAGATACTTTCAATACTATCAGCCCCTGCAAGCAAAAATAACAAGCCAGCAAGTGGACTTCCAACACCAAACACATGAAGTAATAATTCTTCATTTAGTGAATTCAATTGCTTTCTAGCTTCCAATACTCTATCAATTATGTTAAAGTATCTTGTATGAGAAGTAGATGATTGCTTCATTTGAGGAACTAAACCACCAATACCCCAGATCTTAAAATCTGAGATTTTCTTAATTTTCACAAAATACTTCTTGATTTCTTCTTGTGTTGTTCCATGTAGAACAGGCATCACCTCAATACCATTACGAATATTCTTTGTAGAAAGTTTGATGTTTTCCAGAGATTTCTTCGTTAGTTCTTTTGCTTTTTCAGGTGAAAAATCTTGCAGGATTGGATAATCTAGTCCTACTGCAATATCAGTATTAGAAGCATTTTGTAGATCAATAATTTTTAGCGGATCAATATCTTCTTCTTCTCCTCGAGAGATGAATTGAAATCCCCCAGAGTCCATTACGCATATTTCATTTTTCAGTCCTAATTCCTTATGTATTCCTTTATCTCTTACTCTTTTCTCAAGACGACCATTTTGTAAAATATCATAGGCATTTGTCATAACAGAGCAATTAAGTATTTTCAACCAAGGTCTAGGATTATTATCTCTAAACGAATATGTCAACATCATGGTTGGTGTATGAAATGTCTTAGAATTAACTAGAGTTTTCTTTTCAAAGATTAATCCATTTCGCTCTATTTTTGTTGACATTTCAATTTTCGCTCGTTAAAACTATTAGAGATTATTTTTTTTGAGAGTTGTCTCCACTATTTCCCGTACTTTCGGTAGATTGTATGTTAGTGGAGGGGCATATTTAACTTTTGAGGAAAGCTGTTTTTCAGATAATTTGCTTTGTTTCTTATTTTGCAGGATATTTTCAAGTGCCTGTTCGAATATTTTCCGATGGTGTTTTGGTAGAACATAGAAGGAGTACTTATGAGCATGAATTAATTTAGGGAGAACAACTGATAACCTCTCTATGAAGATGCTTCGACCTACTTCTTTCATTTCACTTGGAGGGAAATCATATTTAGTAATGTTGGTATCATCAAATTCTTCTGGAACAATTATTGCTGGTTCTGAGACGGTATAGATTTGACTTAGATCTCTAATAGAGAGTTTCTTACTTAACATTGCATGAAAAACCCGTCTGTAAGGAGATTTATTGTATGGTTTATGTTTTGAACAACTTAAGAAAAAAGCAATTGGTTTCTCAACATTTGGAATATAATCATTGATCATAAATTTATAATGCTTAACAAATCTAGGTTCTTGGAATAATTCATCTCCACCAATTAAGAAGTCATTAGAAGTATCCATAAAGAAACCTACTATGAAGCAATTGTAATACTATTCTTGTAAAGAACTGTTATTAAGAGTTAGGGTTGGATAGGTGAAACTAAAAAAAAGAAGAATCGGCATTAGAATATAATAGGTAATACTTTTTTTAATAAAAAGGAATCATATGTAAGTATAAATTATGATTAACCATTTGGTGGAAAAAAAAATGTTAGACGAAGTATTAGTTATTCGAGAGAGTTTACCTATTTTCTACTACAACAGAGATCCAACAATCGCATTTGATGATGACCATTATATTCTGCAATCGGGATTCTTCGTTGCCTTGTCAGCTTTCGCGAATGAAATGAGCGATGATAAGCTAAAATACATTGTATTAGAAAACAAACTATATGCTCTCGACGAAGTATCTGATATTCTAGTTATATTCGGCGACAAAGAAAAATTAACTCAAGATGTGATAAATAAACTTCAAGAAGACATCTCAAAAGCTGCGAAATATCTTAACTACTTAATCGAAAAACACAAAATGGAAGAATTTATTCCTACACAAGATGACTTAAGCGTACTTGCAAAAGACTTTGGAGATTATCTTAAACAAGAAGAGCTAGTTGAAGATGATTCTCCCTTTGACCTAAACAAGTCAAGAAGTATGATGCAGAAGTTCATTTTCAGTACAATTGGATATAAACCAGGTCAATGCAATATAGGTCATGCTGAAAGATTAAAGCGACTCATGATTGGCTTAATGGGATTTGTTGTAGCAATAATTGGAGCAATTCTCATCATGACCTTTAGTTGGAATGCTTGGTATATGTTGCTTCTTGCAGTGCCGTTGTTTATGGGCTTCTTTGGTTTATATCAATATTCATTCAAATTCTGTGCTGTCAATGGTCTTACTAAGAAATATGACATGAGGTAAAGGAGGAACAAAGATGTCGCAATTAAAATTACCAAAACCTGAATTTTTGGAAGGAGAAATTGATTATCCAGAAATGATTAAACGGGATTATCGAAAAGCACTTCTAATTATCTTTCTGTCAACAATTTCAACTGTTGCCATAGCTGCCGGATTGTTTGTACTGGCGTTCTTTCTATAAGAACAGCTTTACAAACCATTATTATTTTTTTTATAATAGTATTAGTTTTCTTTTCGAAATACTTTTTTAACACTCTATCTAGATGTGAACAAGAATTAACTTTATACTAACTTTCATGTTGGAATAACCATGGGTAAAAAAATTGCTATTAATGGTTTTGGGCGAATAGGTCGTCTTTTTTTCAGGAGTGTAATAGAAAACTATCCTGAGTTAGATGTTGTGTTTATTAACGATTTATTTGAACCAAAATATCTCGCTTATGTTTTGAAATATGATTCCGTTTTTGGCAAATTCAAAGGAACTGTTGAATTCACAGAAAATTCTTTGATTATTGATGGGAAGGAAATCCCTGTTACTGCAGAACGTGATCCGGCTAATCTTCCTCATACCAAATTTAAAGTTGATGTAGCGGTAGAATGCACAGGATTTTTTGTTGACAGGGATGGTGCGAGTAAACACTTGGAAGCAGGTGCGAAACGTGTCTTGATTAGTGCTCCTGCAAAAAAACCAGACATTACTGTTGTACTAGGTTGTAATGATGAAAAAATAAAGGACGAACATAAAATAATTTCCAATGCATCTTGCACAACAAATTGTTTAGCACCGATAGTTAAAGTTCTAGATGATAATTATACTATAACTCAAGGCATTATGACAACAATTCATTCATATACTGGCAACCAAAATCCAGTTGATACTGGGAGAGCAGGCGACCCTGTGAAAATGATTCGAGGTAGAGCATGTGCAGTTAATATTATTCCAACTTCAACAGGTGCAGCAAAAGCTATAGGAGAAGTATATCCACATCTAAAAGGTAAACTTGATGGATTCGCTATGAGAGTTCCAACTGTCAATGGCAGTGTCGTTGATCTAAAAGTCAATGTCGAAAAGGTTCCAACAGTTGAAGATATTAACTTGAAAATGAAAACAGCAGCGGAAGGAGAACTGAAAGGTATTCTCTCCTATACTGAAGATCCAATTGTTTCATCTGATATAATCGGTGACCCAAATAGCTCTGTCTTCTCGAGTATGTGGACAAAAGTGAATGGTAATATGATATCAATAGTGAGTTGGTATGATAACGAATGGGCTTATTCTAATCGTTTAGCTGAATTAATTATAAAACGATTATAATAGCCATTTTCCCTTTTCTTTTTTTATTTATCCACAAACCAAGTTTCATTAGTTTCTAGATTTGTAACTTTCCATTTCATACCATCAGGAGTCTTCACAAAAACTTTCTGGATTTCCACCATCCTTCCATTAATTATTGTCGTAGTTGTTATGGTATGCCCCTCAGATAATTCATCAAAAGGAGTTGGTTGTTGAGGTTGACTCCCTTTATAAGCTGTTTTTTTGGTTGATTTAACTTTAGGAAATCTATTTGTTTTGATTAAAAAGACAACTAAAACAGTTAATGGTAATACAGCTAGAAACGAATAAGCCCAATTGTGACTAATGCTATCTTCAGTTAATCTGACTATTTCAATTTCACCTGCATTTAATATACTAACTAACTGACTCTCATTGAAAGCATAGAATCTCTTAACTACACCATTTTTTTTGCTATACTCAGCTTCAATAACAGTCGAATTATTCTGACTTAACATCCATAAATCTGAAGTTTCAGTTATATTATATCCTTGATTTTCGTATTTTTCTGTTAATTCATCCCAATTACGATTTTGTACTAAAATATTTTCAAAAAAAGGATTGCCAACTGCAGTTATACTATCAATTGTAAAAGTGAAGTCAATATCTAATGGATGTACATCTGTGAATTTGACAACCAATTTCTTTCCCTCTTCGAAAACTAAATCCGAACTAGGATCATGTAGCCTATATACAAAACCCCAAGGATTCCTAAGAGTACGAATTTCGAATCTAAAAGCATCACCTGTTTTAACATTATAATCTGCATTTACACTTGAGATAAGTATAGAATTTATAACAAAGATGATGATAAGAAAAGCAAATGGATTTAATCTCTTATGTTTAAGCACACTAATTCTTCCTTGATCAAAATATAATTGTCTTTTACTAATATACTATCAAAACAATGTTTTGTTTTAATACTTGTTATAAAGTTTATAAAAATCGAAAAAAGAAGTAAAATGGTTACTTACATCTTGCAAGCAACCTATTTTTGATGATTTTTTATGTTTCTGGTAAAACTACTCTTTTTGTTTTTGGAGTAATTATTGCGTTGATTATATCTGCATTAATTAATTCAACAAAAGCAGTAGAGTTACTTGTAATGCCGATAACTTGATCAGACTCATCAATTGTTCCAATTAGTCCTTCTTCTGCGTCTCTACCTATGGCATAATATGGTTTATTTGTTGAACTGATTGCTAATGACTTCAATTGTATGTTTTCTTGTCCCATTAGTTGTTTTATTACGTCTGCATTCTTGAATGGATCAAAATCAGATATGACGATTATTCGTGTTCTTGGATTACTATTTAGTAACTCTGTAAGATGAACATCGCTTACAGCAGGATAAACAACTGTTACTGTGGATTTAACTCTTGAAAGTATTTCTTTCATTTGATTTAGTACAGGTTCTCGTCCTAAAATAGTTGCAGTATTCATAGCAGGTCGTGGTATCTCCTTGATCTTAGTTAGTAATTCTCTATAGGTTAATTCCATATTTGCGAGTAATCGTTCTATGTTCTTATTGCTTTCTTTGAACTTGTCACCAAATCCTTTGAATTGATTCTTGAGATTTGCAGTTTCAGCAATAATAGTATCTTCAACACCAGTTTGAGAATCATTAATAGTCTTGTTAAGAAGAGTAGATTGTTCTTGCACATATCTTATGGCAGTTTGCTTCCCTTTATTCAAGAGGGTTTTTGCAGGCATTTCGATTCGAGCAATAGCTGCTTTAGCTCTATCTTCTGTATCTTTGATGAAGTTCTTACCATCTATCTCACTAATATTATTGATAGCTCGAATATCATCAATTATCTTAGAACTAATTTCTGTAAAGGCAGTTTCCTTATCCTTAAATTCTTGAGAAATCGAAGCAACAGTTGAATCTCTTGCTTCTAGATATTTGGAATTAATATCATTTTTCGCTCGAGTAACAGTACCAGCCATAATATTCTTTG
>DAOVPS010000067.1:0-14745 GCA_030629105.1 Candidatus Heimdallarchaeota archaeon | reverse complement strand
TTGATTCTTTTATAGACCTCATCATTTACCACTTGAACTCCAAGTTCTACTCGAGTAATTCCCCAGTTAAGTTCTCTCTTCAAATTTTCTAAAGAACAGGTATCAGGTCTTGTTTCGACCGTTATACCTATACATCGTCTTTTAGTTTTTTCAGCAGCTTTAATTGCTTCAGCTATTGATTTTGTATTCTTTTTTGTGACTCCATCAAGATATCCCTTAATGAAAAACTCTTGATAATCTAACGGTGCTGCAGGTAAGGTTCCTCCCATTAATATTAAGTCTATTTTACTAGTGTTATGTCCTATTGCCTCGAGTTGTTGCAATCTAGCAATAACTTGTTCTTTTGGATCATAATTATGCATTTGTCCTCTCATTGCTGCGGGTTCAAAACCAGTATAAGATTGCGGGCTGTCTTGATCCGGACCGCCGGGGCACATTGTACACTTACCATGTGGGCATGGAAGAGGTTTGCTCATAACAGCAACAACCGCAACACCAGATAAAGTTCTACTTGGTTTCTTTACTAGAAATGGTAAAACAAATTCTCGTTCATCCTTTGTTGCCATTTGCAAAATATCACTATTTCTTGGAAATGAATTCAAGGAATATTTCTTGCATATTTCTCGTTTTATTTTCGAGAGCTCTTTACTCGATTTAGGAGGATTTTTTAACAGAATCTCTACAATTTCCCTATATGCTTTCTTTACCAAGAATCACAATCTTCCTACTCATATGAATTAATATTTACTTTGAAATTTACAAAATGATATTATTATAGAATATTCTTTTAAAATACTAAAAGATTGTTAAGGAAGGGTATTTGATATACCCTATTAAGAAAAAATCCTTATCTTCTTCGTCTTCTTCTTGCGCTTGACTGTTGACCAGTTGGTATACCCTTTACATAGCGCTTGTAATAATTGTGTTTGTTTCGAAGCCTTGGAGATCTTGAAATGTGATGTTTTCTTTCTACTTTTGGGGTAGAATTTCTGACTTTTCCAGCTTTTTGAACTGAACCGTGTGTCATGTTTATTCCTCTAAGCTCATTCTTTGAATGAGTTGCTTTTTAGTGTTTCGATTCTCACTATATTAAAAATCTTTTTACCTTAATGGAATGCCTATTTTTATTCTTTAGAATTTAATTTTTCTCAGAGATTCTAATAGTCGAAAAAGCTGTTTCTATCCATCTAAGATATGAACTAATCATAGCACGTAAGGATATAAAATCAGCAGCAAAAAAATACATAATTAATGTTTTTTCATCTTGAATTTTTATCTCTGTTTTTCCTCTTGGAGAAATCATTACAGTTGTTTCGGGTTTCAGTGCATTATAAACTGCTTTTATCTCATCAGGATTTTCTGATTTTATAATTAATTCCGATGTAAATTCCATGGATTCTGGAATATTTACTACCTCATTTTTTCCTTTGATTATTTGAAACCCTCCAAGGATTTTAGTTACCCATTAGATTTGGATTGTTTTTCGTTTCTCTTTCCTATTCCAATTAAATTCATTAGCGATCGTATCGCTTCCCCTTTTTTGCCCAAAAAAACATCCGAAATAGAAATACGAGGACCAATCATCTCTTTTGATTCGATTTGTTGGAAATCTAAGATAATTAACCCTTCTTTATTATCAGCGAATATAATTGCAATTCCTTTCATAATCGCATCTCTAGGTAATTCTCTTTTTCGTTCAAAATTAAAGAATAAAGATAGCATTGTGTATAATTGTTCACCAAAATCGGATTGGCTGTGATTAATCACTTGTAATTTCGAGTCTGCTGTGAAAATTGTTCGATTTCTTCGTAACTCCCTGGATAAACTTATACCCTTTATTCTTAGTCGATAATCCCTCTCCATTAATTTGCCTTCATCTAGTTTATAGAATTTGACTAAACTTGGGTTTCCTTTTTTCTCATGTACAATTAGGAGTCGATTAATCCCTAAAACAGCTAATTCATCAGCTAAATCATTTAGACTACGAGATCCTCTTGTAAAATGAAAAGACCAAGGGATAACCCGTACCAGATCACGAATAAATGATCGTGTTCTCTGACTGGGCTTCCTTGATGTCGTTAGAACGAACTTTTCATAGGGAGCTATGTCTCGTTCAGTCATTTCCTTGTCTTACCAAGCCGTTGATCTTCTAAACTCAATGTAGTTCTAGCTGCAGATCTTCCAGTTGGTGTTACTGGTATCCAAGCTCCTCCAGCAAAACTTAAACCACACTTTTTGCAGTTCCAAATCCCAACGGATTTTCGTTTCACTTTGGGACTTGCACAACTGGGACATTTGTGTGTTGCATTCATGCTGTTTTCTACTTTGAGGAAGCGCTTCTTAAGCTGTGAACCATATCGAGGTCCAAAACGACCTGTGGAACCAACTTTTTTTGTTTTTCTTGTCAATGTTTCCATCCTCTGAGCTTTTGTTTTTTATCTCTTCTTTATGTCTCTTCAGACCAAGGATAAGCTTTCGCGTCTGTGATTTTATCTAGTTGACTTCTTATTTCTTTCGTTCTTTCTGATGCAATGTCAATGCATTTCTTTAGTTCATCTACTGTGAAAGTTCCGTTTTCACCTTTTTGTGTAGCACAGATTTTATCATCATCTCTAAACGCAAAAGTGATTCTTGCATCTTCAATGCCTTCCTCTTTCAAGACTGGGTCAACAATTATGTGTTTTCCAATCTTTCCAAAAGTACAGCTAATTGGTATGTAATCTAGTTTCAATGGTTTGGTTGTTTCTAAGAGTTCAACATCTTCATTGCCATCTTCATCAGTAACGATTTTTGTCTCTGGAATTCGAGCATTCATTAATGCTGAAAGAGCAGCAAGTTCACATGCATCAAAAAGATTACCATCTTGATCTAGCACATAAATGTCAATGAATAGAATCCAGACCTTTTTCCCAGGTAGTAATACTAATGAATCGTTGTTTACACATTTTGACTCACGTATAGCTCTATCGGATACTCTAGCAAACTCTATGGCTTTCGCTCTTGGAGGACCAGATTCGAATATTGGTGAAGCAATTGGAACTAATTCTACAGTTGTAGTAACTACACCTGAATCGGGAGTATCAGGGAAAGGTGCTCCAAGTTGAGCTTTTACTCCAGCAATAACTTTTGTGCGACCTATTTTTACGATTGCACTACCTTCAGCTTTTACAACATAGCCAGGTATGATCGATATTTTTCTAAATTCGTCAAAGGCTCGTCCATCAGTTCTTTTTCCATGATCCAATAATGAGACTATATGTTCTTTTTCTACTAAACTTATTAAATTTGTATCTGCCATTTTTTAACCTCCGAATTATTTCTTTTCCGCCTTTTCTTTAGGGGAGGTTTTCTTCCTTCCAAGAATTTTCTTGTCAGATTTCTTTTTCTCCACTTTTGCAGTAGCTGATTCTTTTGCCTTCTTATCGTCGGATTTCTTCTTTGAGTCTTTCTTCGCTGGCTCTGTTTTCTTATCTTTTGATTTCGCGGGAGCTTTCTCTTCGTCTAGTGTTTCTATGACTTCTTCTGTAATGCGGGAATATCTGGTTGTTAATGCATCTCTTTGCATTTGGTAGATTTTCTTGCATGCAGGAATTAGCATATCCAATGCTTCTTTGTATTCTTTTTTTGTGAATACTCCATCAGACTGTAATAAGACGACTTCTTCAGTGTGTGGGAGATACGCAAATGGAAGATCTCCATCGCCTTCTTTATCTTCGACATCATCTAAATCAATAACGACTTGACCATCTAAAATTCCTGCTGCACATCCAGCAACTAAGTCTTTCATTGGTACACCTGCATCTGCTATTGCTAAGGAAGCTGCAGTTACAGCTGCACATCTAGAACCACCATCAGCTTGTATAACCTCAATGAACACATCGATAACTGATCGGGGGTATAAGTAATCAAATACTGCCGGTTTAAGCGCTTCGCCTAAAATTTTAGATATTTCTCTTTCTCTTCTATTAGGAGCAGGTCTTTTTCTATCAGGAACAGAGAAGGTCGCCATACGATATTCACATCGAATTAATGCCTTATCTGGCATTTGCATATGTTTTGGATGTAATTCTCTAGGACCATATACTGCTGCTAATATTTTATTTCTGCCCCAATTGATTAAACATGAACCATCAGCACGATCTAAGACACCTACTTCAAATTTTATTTCTCTTATGTCTTCCTTTTTTCGACCATCGTGCCGAGTTCCATCTTTTGTTATTAATACTGTTTTTTCTTTTTCTTTAGCCATTTTTTTCACCGAAACATTCGTGATAGCTTTTCATGCTTTCTTTTCCCCAGCAGATTTCTTTTCAGCTGGTTTCTCTTCTTTCGGAGTTTTGGTTGGGGGTTTTCTATCCTTAACCATTTCTTCTAAGAATTCTTTTACCCTATCAGTCAATCCGGAAGTATGAGCTTCTCGATCTATTTTCTCGATTGCTTGAAGAACTAAAAATTCATCTTCAAAGTTATTTCCTTTGAACCAGACACAACCGTTTTGTCCAACTATCATGCGACAATTAGTGTATTGTTTGATTGTTGAAATCATACTACCTCTTCTACCAATGAGTCTTGGTATTTTAGAAGGACTGACTTTTATTACTCTACCACCAGTAAGCTTTCCTAAATATGGACCGCTTTGTGATCGATTATCATTTCTCAATGTTAATTGTGGATCTCGTGTTCTATCAAAGGAAAAAATCTTTGCTACAACAATATCTCCAACATCAAAGATTTTTCTAGTTTGATCTTTAACTGGATCAAATCTTCTATCAAGAGATGATGAAGTTCGTATTATTCCGGGATAAGGACTCTCAATATCTACCATCCAAGAACTTAGTGAGACATCGGTAACTTTTCCTATTACTAAATCTCCAACTCTTGGAAAGTATTTTCCTTTTAAAGAAACAACGCTAATTTGATTATCTTTTATAGTTACAAGACCTATTACTTGCGAGATAATCTGTTTTTCCTTTCTAAAGACATTAGACCCTAACATGTATTCACCTTCAGCGATAGCTTCACCGGGGGTGACCATGGATCTATCTTTTATTAAAACGGGCATACATTATTACTCCTTATTATCATAATTTTTCTTATTCACTTTTTCTTTCTACTATTTTCACTTCGGCTTTACCCTTGGTTAGTTGATTAATTTTATCAAGAAAATCAGCTTGTTTACCAGAAGGCATCTCAATTTTAGCATACCATGATCCATCATTTCCCCATTGATCTTCAAGTATTTCACCCGCACCTGCAACAATGCCATACGCAGGACCAGTAAAGTCAGCTGTGACTTTAACAGCTAAAACAACTGATTCTAACCTAATTGGAATAATTGGTTGAATTTGTTTAATGATGTCTTTAGCTTGTTTTTCTGCAGGGAGAACATAATCTATGTTTACACCAGCTTCATCCATAGCAGATTCAATACGAGCGGGTGGATGTGGTTTGTTTGTTTGGGGATTTATACAATGAACATGGATAAAGTTGATTATTTCATCAATCTTATCTTTCAAAAGCTTCTTTCTTTGTGCTTGTGTTAATTGCAAGGCACCCTTTTCTAGGATGATTTTTACAATTTCTTCTTCATTATCAGTTTCAAAAGTTTGTTCCAGAATTATTTCGGAGGCTTTCTCTCCTTTTGTTGCGTTGTGAAAAACCATATATCCTTCTACAATATCACTTATTGGAATTTCTTCACCTTTTTTATAATTCAACGCAGCTTCAGGATCCACGATAATTTCAAATTTCTGATTACGGTATGTATATCTAACAAGAGCTTTCTTTTCTAGATCTATAAATTGCCGTCTTTCACCTGAATCGTGGGACATAATTTTCACCTATTATTTCTTTTTTTCTTACTTTTAGTAAGTTTTAGCAAAGCAAAAATACCTTTCAATGTCCCTTGGGTCTTTCCAATGAAAAGATACTTCCTCACTGCTTGAATCAAAAGGATGCTGATTCCAGCGTGCAAGTTAATAGGGACTCAGCCCAATCGAAAGAGTAAATGTATAGGGTGATCGAAACCATCCTATGGTACTTGGTTTAGGCTGATTTTTAGGTTTTTTTGCCTTTCATGTCAATTTGAAATATCATGAGTAAATAAGTTTTACTTCAAGAGCGAATAGAATTTAACTTTTTTTCTGAAAAATAATGATATTGACATTGATATGTTACAAATTAAGGATAGTTTTGAAATAAAAGAATGAAGTGAGAAGAGCTATGCTAATCATGCGTTCGCAGTAGCATCTTCTTTGGGTGTACTTGACATGATAAACCATAAGGTTATCAATACAACTCCAAGAGCTGTTCCACCAAATACAACCCATTTAGTTGAGAAATTTCCGGTATTCCCTATGAAAATTGCTGGAAGTAATGTAATTATCATAGTAATGACGACTTCTACCCAACCTGGGAGAGCATTCATTTTTTCTCGAAAACTGCCAATCAATAACAAAATATTGAAGTATAATCCCCAGAAGAGCAAAATTACAAAGGTAAACATTACAGCATCAATGAATAACCAATTTAAACTTGGTACTGGATTTTCTTCAATATTAAAGAATGAAATGAAAATTATTAATGCTAATATAAGTACTAAGAAAATTGAGGATATTAGGATTGTTCGATTAGTTTTATTTCGCCATAAAGACATAATTCTTACGCAACTCCGAATATGTATACGCTCTATTTAGGACTAATTCTTGAATTTCTTTTTGCTTTAAAATTATTATCATTTATTTAAGTATTGTTTATATTCGTATTGTTAGTTAAAATATCAGATAATCAAAATAGAACTTGAAAAAAAAATCAGCAAGTATATGACTTTAAACCAAAAAATGTATTAAAGGTACAGTTAGAACATATTTACAATTAATTATCTCTGGGGCATGTTCATGACAAAGAAAAGCAAGAAAACTACTGACGTTTGGAGACCAGATGTATACATATGCAATGATTGTAATCATCGATTCGATAAAGCAGAATATATCCAAGTTGAAGATGATGGACTTGTTTTTCAAAGAACTGTGTGTCCAAAATGCAAAAGTGAGAGTATTCGTGTTTCTTCATGGTCTGAAGAGGATTTTCAGAAATAACTTCGAGTAGTTTCTTTCTTCATATTTTGTTAATTTTTGTGCTTAGTTTAATCCACTCGTTCAAAACCAAAGATAATTGTTAGGAGAAATAAGCCAACACCTACAAAAATTATCCAGAAACCAGCATTTCTTACAATAGTACCTGAAAATCCATAATACATAACTAACCCAATTATCATGGAAATCAAAGCGAGAGAAACAAATGTAATAGTAAAACCACTAATTCTTATGAAGGATCGCCAAGTAACTTTACGTTTAGGTTCAACAAAGATTTCTTGTTCTAGATAAGATTGTAATTCGCTTTCTTGAGGAACATCTTCGATATTTTCTTGTGTTTCACTAGTTTCCAGCATATTCTAAATATTGGAAAAAGCATTTCATAATGGTTTCGGATAATTTGTCAAAATTTAACTGTTTCATGGAAAACTATATCATCAAAAAACCTTTAAAGCTTCCAAAGATTTTCCGAATAAAAGAAGACAAACAGAATTCAGCTATCTTTCATTTTAATAATCGAGGTCAAAACAAAATGGCTCTTTTCAAAGAAGTAAAAACCTTCGTACACTTGCCAAAGATTGAAGAAAACATTCTAAAATATTGGGATAAAGAGGAAGTATTTCATAAACTCCGAGAGGAAAGAAAAGATCTCAAGAAATACATCTTTTTAGAAGGACCCCCCACTGCAAATGGTTTACCGCACGTCGGTCATGTATTGACTAGATGTTTGAAGGATTTATATCTCAGATACAAAACAATGGATGGTTTTTTTGTTTTCCCACTTATTGGAGGATGGGATTGTCATGGTTTACCAGTAGAAATCGAAGTAGAAAAGCAATTAGGATTAAACTCCAAACCTGAGATTTTAGATTATGGTGTTAAAGAATTCAATAGTATGTGTAGAAAATCGGTCATGAAGTATGTCAAAGAATGGGAAGACATGACCAAGCGCGTAGGTTTCTGGATAGATATGGAAAACGCCTACATAACTATGGAGGACAATTATATCGAATCTGTTTGGTGGAGCTTGAAGGAGCTTTGGAAGAAAGGTCTCCTCATAAAAGGACATAAAGTAATTCCATCGTGCCCAAGATGCGAAGTAACTCTTAGTAGTCATGAGTATTCTCAAGGATTAAAGGAAACAGAAGATCCATCTATTACTGTAAAATTCAGTGTAGAAGGTCAACCGGATACTTATTTCCTCGCTTGGACAACAACACCGTGGACATTAATTTCCAATGTAGGTTTAGCTGTTGGAAAGAATATTATGTATGTTAAAATTAAACGAGAGAATGAAATTTACTATCTTGCGGAAGATAGAGTAGTAGCTATTTTTCCAGAGAAAGATTATGAAATACTCGAGAAAATAAAAGGTAAAGAATTAGAGGAAATGAAATACATACAACTAATTCCTTATGCAAAACTCCCTGCAAAAAACAAAAACAATGGATTCCGGGTTGTAGTTGCAGATTTTGTAAATACTGAGGAAGGAACAGGTATTGTTCATACTGCACCAGCTTTTGGACCTGATGATTATGAGTTAGCACTTCAGAAAGATTTGCCATTTTTACAACCAGTTGAAACTAATGGAAAATTCACAGAAGAAATTACTCCCTGGGCTGGAATGTTCATTAAAGATGCCGATAAACACATACTAAAAACGTTAAGAAAAGAAAATCGTTTAGTGACTGACAAGATTGAAAAACATACAAGTGGTTTTTGTTGGCGTTGTAAAACCCCAACCATGTATTATGCTCGAGAAGCATGGTTAATAAGAATGAGCACTCTACGTGAAAACATTCTCGCTACAAATGAACAAATAAATTGGGTTCCTGCTCATTTGAAGCATGGACGTTTCGGGGATTTCTTAGATAATATTGTTGATTGGGCATTAAGCAGGGAAAGATTCTGGGGATCACCACTACCAATTTGGGTTTGTTCTTGTGACAATATTGAGTGTATAGGTAGTATTGAGGAATTAAAATCGTTTATGAAAAAAGATTTACCCGAGGATTTTGAGCTTCATAAACCATGGATCGATGAAATCAATCTTTATTGTCCGAAATGTAAAAAGAAAATGAAACGAGAACCATTTGTTATCGATTGTTGGTATGAATCCGGGGCATCTCAATTTGCTCAATGGCATTATCCATTTGAGAATCAAGAGAATTTTGAAAATCATTTCCCAATTGATTTTATTACTGAAGCTATTGATCAAACAAGAGGGTGGTTCTACACATTACTAGCAATTAGCACTGCGTTATTTGACAAACCATCTTATCTGAATTGCTTAACTATGGGTCACGTTCTCGATAAACAAGGAGTGAAGATGAGCAAACATATTGGGAATGTTGTTTTGCCTTCCTTAGTTTATGAGAAAATTGGTGCTGATCCTATGAGATGGTATTTCTTTTCATCTCCTGTTTGGAATCCCACAAGGTTTTCTCAAGAAATTATTGAGGATGTTCGTAGACGCTTCTTTAATACATTATGGAATGTTTACTCGTTCTTTATAACGAATACAAATATTGACAATATTGACCCAAGAACAATTAATAGTAAAGTAACAGAGAGATCAGTTCTCGATCAATGGTTAATTTCAAAGTTGAATTCCTTAATTATCATTGTAAGAAACAATCTAGATGAATTTCAATCTCATAAAGCATCTGCTGCTATTGACGAATTCATTGTTGAACACTTGAGTAATTGGTATGTTAGACGCTCTCGAAGGAGATTTTGGAGTGCTAAAATTACAAAAGACAAAAATGATGCACTTATAACTTTGTACGAAACTCTTGTTACACTATGCAAGCTTCTGGCACCATTCATTCCATTCGCTTCTGAAGAGATTTATCAAAATCTCGTAAAAAGATTGTATAAAGGAAAGGAGAAAGAAAAACATCTTAGTGTTCATTTTGAGGGATATCCTGCCAAAAATGCAAAAGAAATTAATCCCCAATTAGAAGAAGCTATGGACTTTTCTATCGCAATTGTTGAAGCGGGAAGAGCTGCACGAGCAAAAGCGAATATAAAAGTTAGATTGCCAATTCAAGAACTAATTGTTGGATGCTCAATCCCACTACAAAAAATGGCAAAACAATTTCTAAATGAAATCATGGAAGAACTAAATGTCAAGAAAGTTACATTCCAATCTGAACTCTCCGAAATGGTTGACTACACCTTTAAACCGAAATTCAAAATTCTTGGTCCTACTTTCAAGCAGGACACCCCTGATGTTGGTGATGCCATCAAGAATCTCAAAGGAAAGAAAGCACATAAAGCTGCTCAAGAATTAAGGAAAAATCATGTTTTTACAATTGAGACAGAAGTTGGATCTTTCAAGATTCTTGAGGAACATGTAGAGATCATTTCAAGCGGAAGAAAAGGATATGCAGACGCTGCTTTTGAAGGTGGTCAAGTATTTATCAACACTGAGCTCACACCAGAATTAATACAAGAAGGACTTGTTAGAGACATTATTAGACGTGTCCAATCCATGAGAAAAGAGGCTGATTTGGAATATACTCAAAACATTAAACTCTATTACCAAGGAGACAATGAAATAAAAGAAGCTATTGAAACATGGGTCGATTATATTAAAACTGAAACACTTTCAGTAACGATAAAAACCGGTGTTGTGAAGCAGGGAGTAACATCGAAATGGGAAATTGATGATAAGAAAATAGTGCTTACTATAGTTCCTATCAAGAATTAATTACCAAATGGAAAGAGTATTAAAGCAAACTCAATACGACTGAAATCAAAAATGCAGATTATTTGTAAGATAAATTAGAAAGGAGACAAAAAAAATTGGCAAGAATTGTTGGAACATACAAAATCCTACCGGAAGAACCAGAGATAAAACCTGCAGTGATTAAAGAACGAATTATAAAAGCACTCCCTGAAGATATGAAGGTGACAGCAAGTGGGGAAAGACCGATCGCTTTTGGCTTAGTAGCACTTGTCGTTGACATTAATTTTGCAGAGCAAGATGGATTACAGGATCATCTTGAAGAAATTTTAGAGAAAATAGAAGGCGTTAGTGAAATAGAAGCTTTACAATTGTTTAGATTATAAGAAAGATAATCTATCTTGTAGAGAACTATTTCCATATTTTAATTTTCATTTCAATTCTCCAAAAAAAGAATATATTCTTTTGGAATGGAAATGAAAACTTTCTGACCCTTTTTGTACATTTTATCAATTTGAGAACTTGTTATTTGTACCTCTAAATCTGTAGAGTTCACAGTGACTATTAGATCAATGTATGGTCCACCAAAAGATGATTTCTTAATTATTGCTGGGAATTCATTTATTTGATTCATTTTTTTAGTTGAAACGCTGATGTGTTCCGGAAAAATTGCTATCCTTTCTTCTAAGATTAAACGATCACTCGGTGCAAGAATTTCCAATAACCCAAATGATGTTTCAAAAATGAATTGGTTTTTCTTCTTTCTGAGAGTACCATCTAGAAGATTTGTTACACCCAAGAATTCAGCAGTAAATTGCTTCTTTGGAGTTAGATAGAGTTTTTGAGGTGTGCCAGACTCAACAATTTGTCCTTCATTTAGGAGAATTATTCTATCCGATACTTCCATAGCTTCTTTCTGATCATGTGTTACATAAATAGTTGATACCTGAACTTTTTGCTGAATTTCTCTTATAATATCTCTTAGAGATTCTTTTAGGGACATATCAAGTGCTGAAAGTGGTTCATCCAAAAGTAACAGTGATGGTTTAGGAGCTAAAGCTCTAGCTAATGCAACTCGTGATTTTTCTCCCCCGCTCAATTCTCTTGGATAGCGTTTACCTTTACCTGTTAACCCTACCAATTCTAGGATCTCTTCGACTCGAGAGATAATGTCCTCTTTTACCCACTTTCTAGTCTCTAAACCAAAAGCAATGTTTTCAGCAACAGTCAAATGAGGAAATAAAGCGTATGATTGAAATACAAAACCAATATTTCTATCCTCAGTTGGGACATTTGAAATATCAACTCCATCGAATAAAATTTCGCCAGTATCAGATTCAATTAATCCTGCAATTAGTCGTAAAACCGTTGTTTTTCCGCTACCACTGGGACCTAAAAGTGTTACAAGCTCACCATCTTCTAATTTGAAGCTAATATCCAATATTGCAATGGAATCCTCAAATGTTTTGCTGATGTTTCGAACTTCGATTGTTGGCATTGCTTAAACCTTTTACTTTCTTTGTTCCTCTCGCCTTAATATATGATATTGTTTTGTTATATATCATATTTACCTTTAAAATTTATAATCCCTTAAAATAATAGAGTTATAATAATTACTGACGGTTTTAGAATATGAAATTGGAGCACTCTGGAAAAAAGACGTTGAGAATTATGAGCTTGTTAGCTCCAATTGTAATTATTGTACTTTTTCTCTTGTTCCCAGTTGTTTCAGTTTTAATTTCTAGTTTTGTTGATGGGGATGGATTTACTTTTCAATATCTTGGAGCTATTCTAAGAGATGGTTATTATTACAAATTATTTGCTATCACTTTTTCTCAAGCAACTCTTAGTACCTTAGTTTCATTAATTATTGGTATTCCAATTGGATACTTCTTTGGTAAGTATGATTTTAAAGGGAGAAAATTCTTACTGACTTTTTTCACTGTTCCATTTGTTTTGCCTTCAGTTTTGGTTGGTATGGGATTTTTGAGTATATTTGGAGAACAGAATTCTAATGGAGCAAAACTAATTCTTATTGTTTTAGCTCATGCATTTTATAATATACCATTATTTGTTCACTTTATTTCTGCTTATTATAGGAATTTTGATAATGATATTATTGAGGCTGCAAAAACATCTGGTAGT
This sequence comes from Candidatus Heimdallarchaeota archaeon, assembly GCA_030629105.1. GTDB lineage: Archaea > Asgardarchaeota > Heimdallarchaeia > JABLTI01 > JABLTI01 > JABLTI01. The sequence goes on along the minus strand of DAOVPS010000067.1, from coordinate 1,815 downwards.
AAGAATTTTCATTTATTGTTTAGAATATATTTACCACTTTTCCTTGTACCGATACTTACAGCTTCTCTTCTCACTTTTGTGTTTAGTTTTCTAAGTTTTGGGATCATCATTATTCTAGGTGATTTTAAAACAATTGAAACCCAAATTTTTTCGGAATACAATCCTGGCGAAACTAATTTAGCTGCTGCACTTGCGTTAGTACAGCTATTCGTAATTTTATCAATTGTTTTGTTTTACCTCATTTATATGCGAAGACAAACCCGTGAAAAGAAGACAATTACAACAGGAGGTATATATGGAGAACCTCTTTCTTTTAGAAAATTTTTCAAAAAGAAATCAAATATTTTACTGATTACTGTTCTCTTATTTGGTTTTTTGTTAGAATTAGCACCAATGATTAGTATATTTATTAAATCATTTTGGGACCCACAAACAGCATCTTTTACTCTGGGAAATTTCAAGACGATCTTTACATTGCAGTTTAATAGTTCTGTAGGTACGTCTATCCCTAGAACCCTACTGAATACTTTACTTTTCGCTTTAGGTGCAACGGTAATAGCAACACTACTTGCGGTTATAACTGTTGTAGCATTAGGAAAACAAAGACGTAGGAAACGGTCTATTTCTTATGAGTTGATTACATATCTACCAATTACAATATCCTCATTAACATTATCACTGGGGATTTTGCAGACTTTCACTAATTCAGATTTCTTCATTAATAATCCTTGGATTTTCATAATTATTAGTCAAGGTCTATTGGGTTATCCATTTGTTACCAGAGCACTGCTAAATGGTCTGAATACAATTGATCCAGAGTTGCTTGATTCAGCAAAAACAATGGGTGCAAATTGGTATTTTAAATTAAGAAAGATATACTTACCATTGTTATTACCATCAATAGTAGCTGGCATTGCATTTGCTTTTGGTCTAAGTATTGGAGAATTCACAGTTGCAAATTTTTTTGCTATAAACAATAGCTCGATTTCAACATTAACTGTTGCACTTTATAAATTACGATCTCAAAGACATTTTGGCCCTTCAAATGCTGTTGGAGCCCTTCTGATGCTTATTTCGTATGCTGCGTTCTTTATACTAGAAGCATTAGGTGCTCGAGAGAAAACAGCCTCTAAAATATCTGTAATCTAAATCAGTAATCAAATGGAGGTTGTCTTTTTAGGACTTTCTTCTTTTCTTTGTCTCTTACTTTTTTCCTTAGACCATATTTCCAACCTTTAGGGATAATGAGATTAACAGCATCAGGTATGTATTGCGCTTCAATTCGTGTCGCATTTTTTGAGGGAATTTCTCCTTCAGACTCCCAAACATGAGGTTCTTCACTCTCAATAACTACGTGTTTACCTCGTAGTATCTCAACTTTCTCGTTTGGTATATGTTTACCATTAATAGCTTTTAAGATTAATTTCACGAGCCCCATGCCTTTGATGTCCCTAGCCAAGAGAATTGCAAAATCACCTCTTCTTGGATGATTTCCAGGCATCATTTCAAAATCACTAATGCAGTCCGTTAATGACACAGCAAAAGTAGAGAGATTAACTTCTCTAACAATTTGGTTATCAATAGTTACTTTTGTAGGGAGAGGTTTGTAACTCATTGCGACTCTTATTGCAGCATAAGCATAGCCAAGTTCTCCATGAGCCCACTCAAATCGATCATATAAAGATGCTGCAGTTTGTCCAATAAAAGCACCATTAACCATTTCGATGAAATATCTCTCAGTATCTCCTTTGAATAAACCTACTGGAAATCTTTCATAATAACCTTCAGCGATAATTTCAAAAGCTCGCCTAAAGT
>DAOVPS010000207.1:0-4569 GCA_030629105.1 Candidatus Heimdallarchaeota archaeon | reverse complement strand
CTTGTCGTTTCATTCTCATTTGTAATTATAGTTCAAGAATCATTGAACCTATACAATCTCGTTGTGCGCTCTTCCGTTTCGCACCTCTCAGTGAGAAGGACACTAAGAAATATCTTCAAAATATCATTAAGAAAGAGAAGATCGTCATTACTCCTGAAGGTATTAACGCTATTATTTATGTGTCTGAGGGAGACCTGAGGAGGGGAACTAATGTTCTCCAGTCTTCTGCCATTCTTGGTAAAGAGATTACTGAGGAAATGATTTACAAAGCCACCGGAAAAGCTCAACCGGTTGAAATCCGCAAAATGATCAAACTCGCTACTACAGGTGCTTTTAAGGATTCCAGGAAGTTACTTTTGGAATTACTCATTAAACAAGGACTATCCGCTCAAGATGTTATTAAGCAAGTTCACCGAGAGGCAATTCAAATGTCTGATATTGACGATAAAACGAAAGTTGAAATGATTAAAATGATCGGAGAAGTTGATTTCCGGCTCACTGAAGGAGCAAACCCTGAAATTCAATTAACTACTCTTCTCGCTCATCTTGTTGGTTTAAAATTGGATGAGAAATAGATTGTGAGGTATTATAGGAAATACCTCTTATGTTCCTTCTTTAAAGCCTGTCAAGTATTCTCTTTGTTCGTCTGTTAATGATTGTAATTGTATTTTATGTGATTCTAAAGCCATCCTTGCTACATAATCATCTAATTCAGTGGGGATATTGACCACTTTGTTTTGGAGTTTTCCTTCTTGTTTCGCCAAGTATTCAAGAGCTAGTGCTTGAATTGCGAACGACCCATCCATTATCTCGAGAGGATGTCCTTGCCCCGCTGGTCTCGCAAGATTGACTAATCGGCCTTTTGAAAGAAGGTATATTCTTTTCCCTTCCTTTAAGATATATTCTTCACAATTTGGATTTATTTCCTTAATTTCTTTGGTGATTTTTTCGAGACCTGGAATATCTATTTCCAGATCAAAGTGCCCTGCGTTTGCGAGCATTGCTCCATCCTTCATTTCTTTCATATGCTTAATATCTATTACTTTCTTGTCACCTGTTGCTGTGATGAATAAATCACCTTTTGGAGCTGCTTCGTCCATGTTCATTACTTCGAACCCTTCATACAAAGCTTCTAATCCCTTGTGCCAACCTGAAGGTTCTGTTTCTTCAGCATACGGCATTCTATCTCCAGCTTCGACAACAATTGTTCGTGCCCCCATACCTCTTGCCCTGATTGCTAAGCCTCTTCCACACCAACCATAACCAACAATAACGACATTTTTTCCTGCGATCAAATTGTTAGTGATTGTCATAATTGCATTTAGTGCTGATTGTCCGGTACCATATCGATTGTCAAACAAATGCTTGGAATAGGCTCCATTTGCATTTATTATTGGAAATTTAAGTGCTCCTTCCTTCTCCATTGCTTTCAATCTGATAATTCCGGTTGTTGTTTCTTCACTAGCTCCAACAACATTTGGAATTAATTCTGGTCTCTTGAAGTGAATTATATTAATCAAATCAGCGCCATCATCAATTAACAAATTTGGTTTTGAATCAAGCACACTGTTCAAGTTTGCATAATAATCTTCATTACTTTGATTTGCCCAAGCAAAAACTTCTATACCATCAAATTTTGTGAATGCAGCTGCAACTCTATCATCTGTTGTTAAAGGATTGCAACTAGCAACCCGTACTGTTGCCCCGCCAGCCCGTAATGTTCTAATCAGTTGTCCGGTTTTCTTTTCTAAGTGAAGAGCAAGACTCACTTTTTTACCTTTCAATGGTTGTTCTTTTTCGAATCTTTTTTGAATGGCAATTAGGATAGGCATATTTTTTTCTGCCCATTCTAGTTCCTTCATCCCTTCATCTGCTAATTTGAGGTCTTTTACTTTACTCATAAATCATCACGTACTAGAAAAATAGACTAATGCTTTAAGAATTTTTAGAATATTAAAATAAAAAAAAAGAAATTAGAGATGAAAGGCCTTATTCCCGACCCTTCATCAGGTTGTTCACCACTCACCTTTGCCCTCCATGAACAAAGGAACAGAACTACTATGGTTGTTTTAATCAGCTGCCCACAATTCATCTCGCAATAAATCGCGAATTGCTACCCTAATAATTTCACTTTTGTTTGGGTATCGTTTTTGTCTGACTAATTCTTCTAGCCCATCAAGGAAGCCCTCGGGGACGTGTACTGTTAGTAATCTCATCAATTTTCTTTACACCTCGACACAAGAGAAAACCTTGGCTATGATCTCCGCGCTCCAATTTGCTACCATTGTTTTCGGAGTTTTTATGTTTCTTTTCCATATCCCGTAGGCAATCTCTAGATATGGATGATAGTATCATTCCTTTTAAAAAGAAAAGTAATCCTAGAGTACTACCCCAGTACTACCCTATTTTCAGTGAATATTGAGCAATCTACTTTGAGAAATATTCTTCGAGTTTGGCGAGAATGGCTTCTTCGTCTTTAGAAATAACGCCGTCTTCTAGTGCTAATTGTTTTACACTAGCAATTAAGCGATCTTTGAAACAATCTTTACCTAATGCTTCGGGTATTCCCCCTTCTTCCTCAATGCACTTCGCTACTTCTTTTTCGAAAGATCTTATATCAACTTCGATTTGTGAAAGCAACATGGTTTCCTCAGGAGTAATTACTCCATCATCCATTGCTTGATTCATGATTGCTTCAAGCAGATTGCTGAGGAAAGGTTTGAAGTTTTCTTTGAACGCCATTTTTTCTACCCATTCAATTCATTAATTGGTTTTTTATTATTTTTTCTCTTTTATATATATATTAGTTTAGCAATTAATTGTTTGGTAAAGGAAGTTAAAAAAAACCTAGATTAGTAGCTAGATGCTTCTAATCTATGTTTTAAATGCAATTGCTTCTATTTCTACACCAACGTCTTTTGGTAAACGGGCTACTTCGACGGCTGCTCTAGCTGGTGGATTTTCTTTGAAGAACTCTGCATATTTTTCATTCATTTCACTAAAAGTATCCATATCTTTGAGAAAGACTGTACACTTGAGAACATCATCTAATGTTGCTCCGGCAGCTTCAATGACAGCTTTTACGTTTTTCAGTGATTGTTCTGTCTGATCTTTTATTGATCCCTCAACCATTTTCCCAGTTTCCGGATTGAATGGGATTTGGCCTGATACAAAGATTAGGTTTCCTGCTTTCGTTCCTTGAGAATAAGGACCAATTGCTGCAGGGGCTTTATCGGTTTTGATTATTTCTTTTTTTGTCAAAAAAAATGCTCTCCATTACTATCCTAGAAGGTATTATTGCTTTTTAATTTTGCTTGAATTTCTTAGAGCGGTTCTCAAATGAAAGTAGAATAGTTTGGTTTAAATACCAAGAATTAGCAATACAACTTAGAAAATCAAAATGAGAAAATTTCTTTTTATTAGAGGAGAAAATAAATGGCTATGGAACAATGGTTAATTTGGACATTAGTTGGTATTGGGCTTGTTTTATTCTTTATCGCCGCTACTTTCTTGGCAGGAATAAAAGTAGTCTTAGAATATGAACGATTAGTTATTTTCAGATTAGGAAAATACAAACGTACAATAGGTCCGGGATTAGTTTATGTCTTCCCAGTCCTAGAATCTGGAAAGAAAGTAGACTTACGTATTATTACTCAGGATATTCCTCGACAAGAGGTTATAACTCGAGACAACATTCCTGTTTTAGCAAACACTGTAGTTTACTTCAAGGTTGAACGACCAGAAGATGCTATCATTAAAATTGAGAATTATGTGTATGCTGTAAGACAATACACTCAAGCAGCTTTACGTGACACTATTGGCACAATGGAATTAGATCAAGTTTTGACTGAGCGAGACAGAATAGCTCTTGACATTCGAGAAATAGTCGACAAAGAAACAAATGAATGGGGCATAGACATCAAAGGAATTAAAATTCAAGAAATTGAATTACCAGCAGAAATGAAACGTGCGTTCGCTATGCAAGCTGAAGCTGAAAGAGAGAAACGTGCTATTATCATCAAAGCTGAAGGTGAAAAAATGGCTGCTAAACAATTCGCAAGTGCAGCTGAAGTGATGGCTAAAGTACCAGGAGCCTTACAGCTTAGAACTTTGCAAACAATTCGTGACATCGCTCAGGACCCAAGTGAAAAGATAGTAATCTTTATGCCAAGTGAATTTTCAGGAATTGCTTCTGAAGTTATTAAAAGAACTAAAAAATAGCCGGGGTAAAGTAATTGTCAATCCAGCGTAATAAGCGATACGTGCAATTTGCATTTAATGGAACGATGCAGCAAGTCAAACGTGTGTTACCTAAAATCCCCTATGATCCGAGAATTATCATTGAAGCTGGAACCCCCTACATTAAGCAATATGGTATGAATGGTGTGCGACTTATACGAAGACTTTGGCGTGGTCTTGTTGTTGCTGATTTAAAGATCACTGACGGTGCAATAAGTGAAGTACGATATGCAGTGAATGCAGGAGCTAATGCAGTAACAGTAATGGGATCAGCTCCTATAGAAACGATAGATTTCTTTAATGAGTACTGTGAAAATTTAGGGGTCTATT
>DAOVPS010000146.1:0-8339 GCA_030629105.1 Candidatus Heimdallarchaeota archaeon | reverse complement strand
CATACTGTTTTTGCTTATATTTTTGATGGCGCAGGACTCTTTGACAACAAGCAAAAAGAAATGACAAGCAAAGGTTCTGTTGTATTATATGCTGATGGGGATTTTGTTGAAATATATACAAAGGATAAACCAGTTAGATTTCTGCTTATCTCTGGAAAACCAATTGGTGAACCAGTAGCATGGAATGGTCCAATTGTAATGAATACAGAAAATGAACTTAGAATTGCATTTCAAGAATATAGAAATAAAACATTTATCAAGCATAAATAATTCAATTGAAAAATAAAATAGAATAAGATTCGCCATTCAGCGAATCATTTTTTCTTTTTGCTGTCGATTTGTGCTTGAGCAATTTTCTGGAAGCCAAAAGCATTTGCTAACACAGGATCTTTAGGAACAATAACCTCTTCTGGTGATTGAACAATATTGTTTTCGGTAAGAATACTTTTCATACGTTCACCAAAGACTTCAGCACCACCACCGGTTAGAATGACTTTTTCAATCCAAGCATCGGGTGGGAGGGTTCCAAGTAAGGTTGATAATTCATCCACTATGATATCTGCGATTGAATTGACATAATAAGTGAGGGTTTCAGAAATATCATATTGCTCTCCTGCAACCATTACATTCTTTCTTCCAATCTCTATGGATTTTATCAATTCAAATGGTCGCAAAATTTTCCCTGTTTGCTGATTCAAGTTACTGGCAATTCTTTCAGCGAGTGTGGTTATTGATTCTAGTACGCTTCCACTTGCTGTTCGCATTAGTCTACCTTCATAAACAGTAAGAATATTTGTTGCACCAGCTCCTATATCCACAACTACTGCATCAACTGCTCTTTGTTCACCAGATGTTTTCAGGATTTCATAATAAGATCCATAACAAACTGGCATTACTAAGCATTGGTCTATCTTCAGATTGATTTGTTTTTCTTCCCCTGTCGCATCATTTGCAACATTAATTGTCATAGCTCCTTTCAGACCTTTGCTTAAAGTTACCATTTCATCTTGAGGACTTGCAACTGGCACTCCAGTCGCAACTATTAAATTTGCATAATCCTTTTCTACGAAATTCGAAAGAGCTGCTTTTATTGCTATAATTGCATCTTTCAAACTTTTCATTTTACCTTTTTCTGCTAATGGTCGTTTTATTTCGCTTTGTAATCTTGCTAATTCACCTACGAAATATTTCTTCCCATCATCAGTTTGTAGCATAAGATTATTTATCCAAGATTTATCTGTTCCTAATCCTTTCCATCCAGGATTTGGATCACCAACCAAACTGGGAATTTTTACAATCTTTTTACCACCAGGTCCTACTAATTTAGTTATGCTCGTACCAAGATCTATTCCGATTGCCATTGTATCGCTTTTTTTGGACAAAATATTACACCCTGCCTTATCTATAAATTTCTAATTAAGTATTAAAACATCTAATTAAAAGCTTTAATGATGGGGCACTTTTTGATGGAAATCTATTGTCCCGTCCGAGGTGTTCTTTGTCTTCTCCTAGGTCGTCTTCGTTCTGTTTCCTTCTCTGCAGATACTGGATGAATAACGGGTCTTTGTGCTGCTGCTTCCATTCTTCTTGTTGCTCTTCTCTGGATTAATTGAATTATTAATCCAATGATTAAAAATAGCACGGCTAAGGGTGCTAAAACCATCATAATCATTTCTGGTTGTCCAGCTTCAATACTATTGATGACGGAATCAGGCATATTGAGAAATTGCAGAATCGGTACTGGATTCAATGCGAGCCAAGAAAGTAACAATAATGCTACCATTCTAAACAAGGTGCCTGTGGTTATTATAAGAATTAATCTAGGCAATGACGGAGTATATGCTGAGGCTGATAATGACACAGCAATCATTGGATCATCTCTTTCAAGTTGCTCATAAAAACTCTTGAGACGATTATTCATTTTGTCCCAATCTTCATCAGGTGAAATTCTAAACAATTTCTTTCCAACTAAGCCTTTTATTCTTGAGAACGCAGTACTTGTAGTCATTCTAGCTCTTGCCGTGTTTTTACTACCTCGAACACCCATTCTATCTGATTCTTCATCTGTTTCTGGTTTTTCTTTTTTCATTCTCTCTAAAGGCATCTTGAAATCTTTTATTCTCTTAATATTGCTTGAGATTCTTCTATGTCTATGGATATTAGGACCTATAACATTGTACACATAACTTGCTTGAAAACTCAATTCTAACGAGAAGTAAATTAGGAAAGCTGTAATTACTAATTTCGAGAAAATCATTTGAGTGATATTTCCGCTGCTGAAGTCTAAATCTAATAGCAATTTCCCACTTAAAGATGCTAAACCAAGAACTATATTCATTCCAAAAAAGGAAACTGCTGAAAGTGCAGGATTACATTCTCTTAAAAATCCTAGCCCAGCAATAAGTGCAATAAATAGGATTATCATAATAAAGAAAGAATATAGAGGTTCAAAGAGATTTGGTTGAGCAAAAAATTCTAATGGGTTTAATATAATTTGCTCAATTTCCACTCCCATGATAGTTTCTCCTCCTCCGAAAACTGCTGAATGAAAACTATCCATTAATGCTACAGCACCAGAATCATCATATCCGAGCATATAGGCGAGTCCATAACCAATTAAGAGAAACAAAATCTCAAAAATAAAGACAAAGAATTTCAAACTATACCAGAATGATTGGAAATGCCAAATGGAAGTATCGATTGAGGATATTACTAGCGCGAAAGCAGCTATGAATACTAGAGCAGCAAATACTCGAGTCATGTTGAGTAGATTACGCATTTTCCTTACTTTATCTGCTTCAACTCTCGTACCAATTACTTCAGACAAGGCCAATACCTCTCCTTTTTGCTTCTATGTATTCATTTATTACAGATACCAAGAAATCATCTGGTCCTACAGAAATAACACCTGCTCTGTATCGTTGGATATCTCTACTCAATCTTGATCGAATATCATAATATTCTTCTGCAATGGCTTCTCCTAATGCTTTTTCAGTTGGACCTAATCGGGTGTTCTGAATTTCAAAGAAAGGTCCAAATGGTGATATAATTATTACATCGAATCCCGCTGCTGATGCCTTACGAATTCCATCGAGAATATCTTTCTTTTTTCCTTCGAGATCTGTGATAATTAGTAATAATCCTCTACCACGTGTTCGCATTATTAGGTTCTGAATTGCTTTTGTGAGATAGGAGGGACCTCTCGGAGTAGTGTATGCAAGATCTTCAATGATTCTATTGAATTGGGTAGTTCCATGGCCAGGTTTAATAAAGGTATTAACTTTGCTATTAAAAGTTGCAAGTCCAATCATATCTTTTCTTTCTTGGGCCATATGAGATAGTAATACCACTGCACGAATACTGAATTCTAGTTTAGTATTTCGTATTAATCCCTGATCCATACTTTGAGAAGTATCTAGTAGAACCATAACACGAATGTTTTTCTCAGTTTCAAATTCTCTGATTTGCAATTTATTTGTTCTACTGAATGCTTTCCAATCAATGTATCTAAAAGCATCTTCTGGAAAATAATCGCGAATTCCCCAAAATTCCATGCCTGTACCTTTTAGTTTAGTTTTATGCATTCCAAACATTTTTCCAAGCTGTCTTTTTGCGCCTAGGGTTTTCAACTTCTTAATATCTTCATAAGAGGGATAAACTAGCACTTCATCAAAATCTTGCTTTATTGTCTCTTCTTCATAAAATCCTAATCGATCATGAATGATGACTTTTGTTGGTCCAATTTTGGATAATCCTCTTACTGGAGTTCTAAGAATGTAGGAGAATTCCGCTTTTGCATTAGCATTTATTCTTGTGTAGAGATAATTTTCTCCAAGCACCAAATCCATTGTTTCGGGGTATGCATCATATATTTCTAAATGATCAATAGCATTTGGTCCTTTATTATGAACTGTCATACTCACGTGAATATATTCTCCTGCAAAGCATTTTCTTTTATCAAGAACACGATTAACAGTTATTCCTTCTGTATTTGCTTGGATCCGGAAGATTGGATAGCCAAAAGTGGTTCCTATTACCATTAAAATTCCGATTAAAAGAAAGTAAGTGACAATAATATCTGAGATTCCATAAGCTAAAGGCTGAGCCATAAAGAGAATGACTATATCAAAAATAGGTACAATTCCTTCTAATGCTAGACCTATTGATATCATAAATAGACCTCCGAAAAGGATAAATGATCCTCTTTTTGAAATCATTTTTTACTACAACCTATTTTTGCTTGATATGGTTTATTCACTATTTTTTCTCAATTTAGTTACCTTTGTGCTCTTACTTCTTTGATTGGTATTTCTCTAATTATGTCCCTTATTATGGATTGGGAGGATATTCCTTCCAAATCAGCTTCAGGTTTGAGAATAAGTCGATGATAAACAGCATCAATTACTATTCGCTTAATATCATCAGGAACGACATAATCACGACCACAAATGGCAGCATAGGCTTTTGAGGTGTTTAACATAGCAATACTTGCTCTAGGACTACCACCTAAAAATAAGCGCGGATCAGTTCGTGTTCTTATTGTAACATCTCGGATAAATTCTATGATGCCTTGATCGACATAGATGTTTTCCCTAACAATTTTCTGTAATCTAATAATTGTTTCAGGAGTAGTAATTTCATTAAGTGTATTATCCTCTGGTTTGTGTTTCAGTTGAATGATTTTTTCCTCTTCAACGGGATTTGGTAATCCAACTACAGATTTCAATAAAAACCTGTCAAGTTGTGCTTCAGGTAAAGGATAAGTTCCTTCTTGTTCAATTGGATTCATTGTAGCAATGACAATGAACGGTGAGGATAAAGGATAGGTATTTCCTTCTATTGATACTTGCCTTTCAGCCATTGCTTCTAATAGAGCACTTTGTGTTTTTGGTGGAGCTCTATTTATTTCATCCGCAAGAAGAATATTTGTAAAAATTGGTCCTCTTCTTAGTTTGAATGTTCCTGATCGTTGATCAAACACATTGGTTCCAAGTACATCCGAAGGTAACAAATCTGGTGTGAATTGTACACGTTTGTACTTGCATCCTAGCGTTGCTGCAAAGAGCTTCGCTAAAGTTGTTTTGGCAATCCCTGGAACACCTTCAAGAAGTATATGTCCATCACATAATAAGCTAAGAACTAAGTTTTGCACTATATTCTTCATTCCTATAATGTGTCTTGCTAATTCTTCTTGGATGCTTTTTGCTATTCTTTCCACATCCGACACATTGACAAGTGAATCAGTACGTACTGCTTTCTTGTCTGGCGGAGGTGGTGGAACGAACTCTGACATTTTTTTTATACCCCGAATTTTTTATTTTTTTTTATGTTTTTTGTTTTACATCTATTTGATGATCGTAATTTTTTCGACTTAAATATGAGTTCTTGTTATTAATTCCTCAACGTTCTTGAGGTCAAGAACCAAATCAGTAAATTCCTCTTCAGAAATCTTTCTTGATTTCTGTATAATCAAATCAACACGCTTAAGCATCTCTCCGACATCTTCTAGGTTGAATTGATTTGGAAAATGAGTATCTAATAACTCTACTATTTTTTCTGAGCTTAATTCCTCGGTAACAGCGTATTTCTTTATCAAACGTCTTTTCAATCTCTTATATATTAAATCAAGAGCATTAGAAAATTGTTGATAATTCATATACCAAGTCATTTTTGCTGCGAAAAACGATCGAGACCTACTTTGCTTTACTTTAGTCATTAATAATGGAGAAGGACCTCTTGATTTTGGATATCGTCTCCTCAAAAACAAGAATGTTATAAATGGAAACAAGGGAGCGAGTAAAGGAAACATAGTAAATGAATTAACATAACGAAGATACATTCTGACATACTCAAATGGATCAATAATTCCTAGTGCAAATCTCCCAGTTCTAGATGAGGAAAGATGTGATTCATCATAGTAAATTCTGCGAGTACTGTTAAAATCCAACCAATTAAAGACATTGCTTGCTAATTGGGCATTGTCATAACCAAGACCCATTAATTCATTTATGAAAATACTTGGATCAGAACAAATTAGGATATTGCCAACACCAACACCGCCTAAAGGTATTGGTACCATAAGTGAAAAGGAACCCCTCCATTCATCATCATCAGGATAATAATCACCATCTTTAGCTGCCTCTACATCCTTTTCTAACCAAGCAAAATTTGAAGACACAGCTATACCGGAAGCAATTGGTACACCAGATATTGAGAGTCGAGGATACCATTGAGTTTCTCCAGTATCATTATCTATACCTAAAAATGATATGGATGATGGATAACTCGTTACTACTCGATTCACACCACTCATTGAGGCAGAACCCGGAAATTCAGGAAAATTTCTAATTACAGGCATAACTGGGCTTGTGTGATAAGAATAACCATCCATTAGAAGAGATCCGTTAATTTTCAATCCAGCAATTGGTAGAGTACTAAACCCAATTTCGGAGGTATTTATTTGACTAATAAAGGGAGCGATTACAGTGTTAACTAGTCCAAGAATATCATTTGCTCTTCCAAAATCATCAGCAATTATAACACTACCTCCACGCATAATGAAATATGCTAGAGCAGCTGTTTCAGTGGGATCAAAAAAGATTGTTGGTCCTATAATTGCCAATACACCCATTTCATTACCATCAAGTCTTGTTAAAGAATTCAAAGTGGAAACAACTGGATGAAACTCGAATCCTTCACTCTCAAGATTTTCTCGGAGAGTACTAGTTCCATCCCAATATTCATTATAAATCGAGAATTGTCTAGTTCCTTCTTGACCAATCCTAGTTACAGATAAGACTATTGGCAAACAAAATATAATGAAGATAATCGATAAGATGAAAGTATTTCGATTAAATTTTATAGCAGCCATATTCTTACCTCAAAATATTACTTAGGATACATTAGGATCTTGTTTTAGAGCTAACTGCACATTTTCCAAGGCTTGCATAGTATGATTAAATTGATTTTTAGTGATTCTGTGATCACTATAACGTGCTTCTTCATATCGCATCACAAGCATTGTGACATCGCGAACTGGTATGCGGTTTGTTGATGCAACTAATCGAGCAAGCTCTCTAGGTGATTGATCTCGAGCATTTAAAATCCTTAGATTTTGCATGCATATTAACTCAAAAGCTCTAAAGCTCAACACTATCCCTCGTCGATAATCTTTTGCTTTATCAGCTTCAGCAATCTGCTTCATAATAGAAGGCAGATCCAATAATTCAGCATCAGGACCGGGTAGAATTCCTTTCTTTGATTTCCTAAACCGACCAAATGCATACACAACAGCAACAATGATTATGAGTGAAACCATTGCAATTAATATACCTATTATAGCCATATCAAAAGGTTCTCCAGTAGTTGGTTGTGAACTAGTTGCTCCGTTATCATCATCTTCTGGTACTACGAGAAATGTGATGTCGAAATTGAAATCGTAGCTCGTATCAGCATCAAAGATTATAGTAATTGTGTATAATGTACCGTTCGTATACCCCAATGTTTGATTAACAGCAATACTGAAATAACCACTATCATTGAGAGTTTCACCAATGGAGCCTAATCCATTAATAGCTATTGTAATGGTTCTACTTTTTATTGGTCGACCAAATTGATCCATTACAAATCCATTAAATGTTAAATTCGAATTAAGATAAATAGGTTCTCCTCCAATTGTTGTTACAGTTGAATCATCTATTACTATCGTTGAGTTCAAAGTAATCGTATACACAGCTTCTGTAAAGACATCTACTAGAAAACTGTAGTTGGAGGAAGTATAATATTGATTACTAGTTGAAAATAAATTAACTGTTCCATTTCTTAAAGTTGGATTGAGTGTTAACGGAATGAGTAAACTAATTGAAAATACACCTGTAGGAGAGGTATAAGTTTCGTATACTAATCCAGACCCTACCCATTGAGCTGAAATGTTCATGTTTGCAACAGCTGCACTACTAAAAGCATCGCGTATGTTACCTGATATTTGAAGCGTTTCATTTGGCATAGCAAAGGGATTTTCAATAAGAACTGAAGTGCCATTAACTGAAGGAGTTAGTATTGTAGAATTTCCTAAAACAGTAATATATTCCGTTTCAGTTATAGCGGTTATCCCTTGACCTGTATCGACATCCACGGTTATCGAATTGTCACCGACGGGTAAGCTTGTTGCATTTATAATGAAGGAGATACTAAAATTACCATTATTCTCTGTGGTAACACCTATCGTAGCTGAACCCGCAACAAAGACAGTTAGATCAACACCATAACCAAATGGACCACCACTACTATTAGATAAAACACCTGATAATGTAACTGTAGTATTACCTCGAACTACTTCT
>DAOVPS010000162.1:0-7701 GCA_030629105.1 Candidatus Heimdallarchaeota archaeon | reverse complement strand
TTCCAATAGAATTTTGACGCTTCGGTTGTTTTTATGCTGTTCCAGAAGTTTTTCAAGTTATCATTGAGGATGTCTTGATACGAGCTGTATTGAGCCCCTCCGTTCACAATAATATGTAAAGCCATTCTCCGTTCTTCAAGGATATTTTGTTTGAAAAGTTCTGCATGACCACAATCTGCTTCTTTAACTATTTGATTTAATGCCAAGTATTGTATTAAGGATTTAACAAATGTTTCAACGAACAATTTTGGATATTGATATCTTAATTGCAAAGCTTTACTTATGTATTGATAATTAGATGAATCCAGAGATTTCCCAATCTCGTGCAATTTTTGTCCTTCTAAAATAGAGATTTCTTGCATGAGTTTAAATTGTTCGTGGGGTTGGATTCTAAAAAGAGATAAGCTTACCTTATTATTTCTCATTAAATTTGCAATATAACGTTCAGGTATTTGCGGGTCTAAACTAACTGCTCGCGTTTTTTTACTATCGGGTACACCTAACAAATTGACAATGTGGTTAGAATATAATAAATTGTTAACGAGTAATATAATCTCATGTTCTTTTTCAACTGATAAAATTCCGATTATAATGTCTTCTCCAATTTTACCTGTCTCAGTAACGCCTACACTGAGATTACAGTCGATGTTTTCACTCATAATTTGTCTTCCCTCTCCTGTAATTTGGGTAAATTACTTCATATAGAATTACTTTATACATTCGTTCCTTTGCTTATTAGTTATTCTCTAAAATCCTTATATTTCATAAGAAAAAGAATAAAGAAAGAATTTAGTCAAGTCAAGATTAAAGGGGGGAATTTTGACTTGCTAAATATTGGATTATATTTTTTTCTTGAATTTTTCAAGCTTATCTGAGAGATTTAACATTGATTCTTTTAATTCGAAAGCTTGTTTTGCATTTATCAAATCAGATCTAGTTCTGTTTACTAGATTTCTGGCAGCATCCAATTTCGATCTTAAAGGTCCAACCAACATTTTTGTGTAGTCAATTGTCATTAATTCCGAGTACAAGTAATTCATATACTCAAATGCTCGTTGGGCATTTTCAAAGTCATTTGTTCTTAAGGAATCCATCATAAATCGTCTTAATTCACCAATCGCATCACTCGCAGCGAGCATGTAACTTGTGAATGATATCTGGCAGTCCTCAACTGAGGGAATTTCATCATTCCTGATCATGGAACTGATAAAAATCGCTTCTCCAAGCTCTTGGGCAGCATCATTTAAGCCTCGCCAACACTCAAGCGAATTTGATCCCTTTACCATTGTGAGTACCTCTTTGAGCATTTTTTTAGCTAGAGCAATTTTTTCATCAGCAATAACAAATTCCTTTCGATGAATTGATTTAATTGCTTCGCTACAAACCCGAATGATTCTTCTTTGTTGTTGCAGGACGGAATCTCTTATTTTATCCTCTTCTTCAAGCATCAACTTGATTTTTTGCATGGATTGCTCAAATTTTTTCGTTTTCAAGATCGACCAACTCTATATTGTTAGTTATTTTACTTGTTATAAATTCATCTCAAATTTTTGTATTTAAAAGAAAACTTCTGTGAGAAACTGCAAAGAGCAGAATACTTTCAGCAACCTCTGAGAAGAATCATTCCTTTTAAACAAACAGAGAAAGAGGGGATTGGAAATACTTTCACCAATCACTCTCAACCTTTTATATAACCTTTTGATAATATACAAATCAAGGAGCGCAGAAACATGCAGGCGAAGAAAAAGATCATTCAGAAAATAAAAATCGAAACAGTTCAAGCTAGAGTCAGACTCGACTTGTCTCCTTGTCCTGGTTGTGAAGGTTCACTGAATTTTTATTTGGATTGTCCATTTGGGGACGGCAATATAGTCAATCCAGAAATATGTGCAGAAAAATGCAATGTGCAATGCGAAGCTTTGATTTTTTGTGAACAATGCGATTATGAGGAATTTGTGGAGCTATTTCCTAGATCAGGATTACCACTAAGAAAGGGATTAAAAGAAAGAGATGTTGTTTAAAGAAATCATGGAAAAGTATAGGGATCAATTTTTTCTTCTATTTTCTTTGAGCTAATCTTCAGGGATATCAGGGATGATAAGATTCTCATCGAAGTCTTCATCATAGTCTGGAATGTATTTGTCTCCAGGTGGGAGTAATTCTGGTCTTTTAGCTAAAATTCTTTCAATTTTCTGAGCAATAAACACTAAGGTTATAGCTTGTGAAACATAAGCTTCCCCTTCAAGTACAGCCATCACTAAAGCATTTTGACCGGCGCTTACTGCAACTATGTGCTTGTCACCTGGTACATTTATTTGGATGTCTCTTACCCCTTTAAATTGCAAAAGATCAGATACATATTCAGAAATATGAATTATACCAGATGCTGCTGCGCTTAATGCTTCCTTCAAATCTTCCGAATCATCTGGAGCGAATGTTTGAATAGGTATTCCAGAGCGAGATGCTACTACAATAGTATTCACACCTGTTGATTGTGAAAAATCAGAAAGGATAGTTTCTATGTCTTCCATTTTACATCCAACCTATAGGTAGCTCTTTTAGGTTATTTATTTTACTGTTTACTGTTTTATAGCATTTTCTAGTGACTTATATCTTTCTCTTTTTATTGATTTTTTGCTGTTTTTCTTTTAAATATAAAAGCAATTTTTTCGGATTATTTGTTATTATCCCATGAATCCCCAGTTTTGTTAGGTTCCAAGCTTTTCTTTTACTATCAACCGTCCAAGCCCGAATAGCTAATCTATAGTACCGAGCTTCGGAAAATAATCTTCTGTTAACAAGTGTATGCTTGGGGTGGAGCCCATCACATTGTATTTTTGAAATAAGAGCTTGTAAATTAAATCGAATTGTTTGATATAGAAATGCAGTTGGGATTTCACTGTTTAGTTCTTTTATTTTCTCAAGCACAGAAATTTCAAATGAGGATATTACAAATTTTTGATTTATCTCTAGCTTGTCCAACATCTCTAGTAGTTGTTCTTCAAATCCTTGTTCCTTGATTTCTATATTGAGCCATTTTTTATTTCCAAATTTCTTCAAAACATCCTTTAGAAGAGGAATTTTCTCCCCTTTACCAAAATCAAATCCCAATAATTCTTGGTAAGTTTTTTTTCTAACTAAGCCAAACCCATTAGAAGTTCTGCTTATTAGTGAATCATGAATTACTACCATTTGATTGTCAGCTGTTAATCGTACATCAAATTCAATGCCATCCGCCCCGTCTTGAAAAGCTTGAATAAATGCTCTCATAGTATTTTCTGGTTCACTAGAAGATGCTCCTCGATGACCGAATATCATTGGTAACTTCATTTTCCACCACTTTACAAAATTGATTGCTTTAATTATCGAAACTTGTATTTACTTAGCTTATTATAATTCACATAATGGAAAGATACAAATATATTTCCTCGCATTTCAAAGTGATTCGTTATGGATATTAGATTAATACTTAAATCGACCATGGATGCCGTTCTTAAAGAACTCAAAGCATTATTCAATGAGAATGGGATGAAACATCAAAATCTTGGTAAATTCAGTGATATTTTCTATGACGAATTTAAAGATTATCTAACAAATGGTGGAAAAAGAATACGACCATTTTTGGTGAAAACTGCTTTTGATGCTGTTGGTGGAAATCACATAGAAGGCAACATTGTCAGAGCATCTCTTTCTATTGAATTATTGCATAACGGTTCTTTATTACATGATGATGTTATAGATAAGGATGAAACTAGGAGAGGAAAACCAGCATTTCATGTTATATTCAGAAGATTATATTCTGAAAAGAAAGAAGAAACCTTTGAAAAAGCAAATGATTTTGGAGAAGCAATGTCAATCTTCGCTGGTGACTTGTGTTTTCCTTTTGCAATTGAAAGCATAATTCAAAGTGGTTTCCCTGCAGAACTTAGTAATAAAGCTCTTTATGCTTTTACTCAAGCTTTTCGAGAAGTCATTGATGGTGTGATTATTGAAACTGGCGATACAATTCTCCATGATGGGAGTGAGGAAACCTACAAGAAGATGGTTGATCTCAAGACTGGAGCATTAATTAGAAAAGCTGTGGAAATTGGAGCAATACTAGGTAGAGGAACTGAAGCTCAAATAGAAGCTCTTGTGGGATATTGTAGTGGAATTGGCACAGCATTTCAAATTCAAGATGACATCTTAGGTGTTTTTGGAAAACCAGAAGAACTAGGAAAACCTGTTGGTGGAGATATACGAGAAAATAAACAGACCATCCTTAGAATTATTGCTATGAAAAAGGGAACAAAAGAACAAATTAAGAGACTATCTGAATTGCATGGAAAAGTAGATCTCACAGAAAACGAAATAGTTGAAGTGCGAAAAATCTTCAAAGAGACCGGAGCTTTAGATAATGCGTATGAAATGATTACGCAAGTAACTCAAGAAGCCATAAACTCCCTAGAAAAAACAGATCCTCCATTAAAAGAAAAACCAAAGAAACATCTAGTTGCTTTTGCAAATTATCTTGTTGATCGTAAAAAGTGAAGCTGCAAATTTTTCCAGGAATCAAACTAATTTTTTAGGATTTAAATATTCAATTTTGTTACTTCTATACAGAGTTCTTCTAAAAAGAGGATCTGTTAATGACTAAGAATGTAATAAATCATAACATTTGGGATATGTCAGAGGAAGAAAGGAATAGAGTTGAAAATGAATTTAAATCTAATTTAAGATATTCTTGGCAAAAATCCATTGCTTATGCTTTAGCATATAAAGCTACAATTGAGAAAGTAATGGAAGAGCTCATTACAACCTTTCAGAATTTTATTCCTAAGAATCATCCATTAAAAGAACTAATTTGTGAGGTAATTACTTCCACTTTCAAAGAAGTTTTAGGGAGACTATTTACTTCAGATGATATTGCTGACATCGAAATTGAAAATGATTTTATTAAGATTACAACAGCAAAAGTTGAAGGGATTTTATTTTAATCTTTGATAAAGCAAAGTAGAAAGTGTATAGTAAGTATTTTATTTCTAGGTGACAATATTCTGTTATATTTATGAATTCTAAAGGTTGTCAAAATGGAAATACTAGTGATTGGTGGTAGTAGATTTAGTGGTAAAAATCTAGTTGAATTACTTGTAAAAAAAGAACATAGTGTAACTGTACTCAATCGAGGAAAATCTGAACAAGCAATAACATCATTCTACAGGACTGAAAAATACGATTATCCGAAAAAAGTTGAGATAATTCATGCTGATCGAACAAATAATGATCAGTTATCAAAAGCACTACAGAGTAAGAAATTCTCAGTAATAATAGATACCTGTGTTTTTAACGAGAAAAATATACAAGCAATTTTAGATTTTGCACCTAAAGAATTAGCAAATTATGTTATGGTTAGTACAGCTAGTGTGTATGATGAAGAAAAATTAATGTATTATCCGGTTTCCGAAGACGAACCAACTGGTTCGGAAGCAGAGGAAGGACCATTACCATATAGTCGTGACAAAAGAAGAGCTGAATCCTTACTCAAAAAAAGTTTCCAAGAAAACAATTTTCCTATGACAATCATACGACCGACCTATATTTATGGACCATATAACCCCATGTATAGGGAGTTCTATTTCTATGATCGAATTATGGACCAAAAACCTATCTACATGCCAGGGCACGGTGATATCCTAACTGATTTTGTGTATAGTAAAGATGTTGCATGGTTGCTTGCTGCTCCATTAGAAAATAAGAAAGCTGTTGGACGAGTTTATAATGCTACTGGAGGAGTGGCTACAACATTAAAGAATTATGTGAAAATCCTTAGCGATATTATTGGTAATGAGACTGAAATAATTCATTATGATCCGGAAATTCTGAGAAAGGAAGAATTAAAGTTTGAGGATTGGAAACTAATGTTTCCTTTTATGTATGATTCACATTTAATTCTAAGTAAAGAAAATGCTAGGATTGACTTGGGTTATCGACCTACACCATTTGAAAAGGGTCAAAAAGAAACCTTTGAATGGTACAAAAAAGCAAAGAACCCGGAATGGAAAGGGGATTACTCTTTAGACATGAAAATCGCTAAAGAAATCTCTGGAAAGTAATATTTCTAGTGAAATTCCCACGATTTACTTTTTTTTCTACGAAATATTGATTTTTCATTAAAGCATAAACTAATTGAGGTTTTTCCTTGACAAAAGATCAGAGCCTAAAAGAACGCAAAGAAGAATTAATTGCACATTACAAAAGAAATGGATACTTTAAATCAGAGGAAATTATTCGAGCGTTTCGTGTGGTACCACGAGAAGAATTTATTGGACCAAATCCAAAACGATTAGCATATATGGATCGACCACTTCCGATTTATTCCAAACAAACGATTTCCGCACCACATATGGTAGCTATGATGGTTAGCAAAGAGGTTCTAGATCTAAAAATTGGCGACATATGTTTAGAAGTTGGCGGAGGATCAGGCTATCATGCTGCCGTTGTTGCTGAAATTATTGCCCCTACTGGATCTGATAAATCTAAATGGGGACATGTCTATACGATAGAACGTATAAAAAAATTAGTCAATTTTGCTAGAGAGAATTTGGAAAAAACAAAGTACTCTGATAGAGTAACAGTCATTCATGCAGATGGGACAATTGGTCTTCCTGAAAAGGCACCTTTTGACAAGATTACAGTTGCTGCTGCAGCTCCAGAAATTCCTCCCCCACTTATTGAACAGCTCAAACCAGGCGGAAGATTGGTCATTCCAGTTGGTGGGAAAAATTATTTCCAGGAGCTTAAAATTGTATTCAAATTAGAAGATGGGAGTATTAAAACAAAAACTCAATGTGGAGTTGCATTTGTTCCATTAATTGGAAAGTATGGATACTAGAAAATCAAGTGCTTTTACCAAAGAAGTCCGTCAAGCTACTTTGATTATCTTCTTCTTTGATAAAGTATTCATCTATTGAATTATTAAAAAGCGCCAATCTTTGTTTAAGATATTCTGAAAGTTTATATGTTTTAATAAGACCATTAGCAGTTTCGAAATATTTAGTTACAGTCTTCTTATGTACTGTTAGTAGCAGTTTCCCTCCGTCATCACAAGTTGTACATTTTCCAGTCAGAGGCAACCTTCGATATTTTGTATTACATCTCACACATCTGAAAGTCTGGGTGCCAAATGCACGCAAACAACCAATCATATCAGGGAAGAAGTGTTTATTTATTACACGTTCTGCTACATCTTCTAAATTTACAGCACGAATAAGCTTAGCAACTGCTAATTGAGCTTCTAATTTGTCACTCATTTTTCCTAATCGTGAATAAGCCGTAGATATGGGACCAATGCCAATATCAGAAGTTTCATGTGTGTAGTAGAAATTTTCAAATTGCTCTGGTGTTTCCAATCTATTACCAATCAAATCAATAATTTGAGCAATTTTTTTCGATTCAATGAACTTAAAGGATTGCTCATAGAATTCCAAAGGATATCTTCTTGTACAATCCACTGCATGTGATTCATCATCAACCTCAAGTGGATTAAGTATGATCCCTAAAGTTAGCGGAGCATCCATGGATCCTCCTCTTGTAATTGGTAGAAAATGTTTGGAGAAATCAAGAAAACCCTCAAGCATTAAAATAACTGCATCTTCATCTCCATCACAATTTCTTCTCTTTGCGGCATGCCAATAAGGATGAGCTAAGTTTCCTTTTACCTTT
>DAOVPS010000039.1:0-18659 GCA_030629105.1 Candidatus Heimdallarchaeota archaeon | reverse complement strand
TGGAAGAATTGTCGATGATATGGTGATTCAAGAAACCGCTGGCATGAAATGTGCTTTTGGCGAGAATCCAAAAAGAGTTTATGGTGCCATGCAAAGAACTCCCTCAACCCGTATGGGTAACCTTGGTGTTTTCCGTCAGCTTATGATGGAAACTCAAAATTATATGAACAAATGGGATGAATACAAGAAGAAGCTCAAGCAATACAAAGAAGATTCGAAGGAGTATGAAAAGAAGAAAAAAGAAGACAAAGATAAAGATCTTAAGAAACCTGTTGAACCCACCCTACCCGATAAGAATATTAAATATGATGCAATGGTTCCTGTCTTCAAAAAAGAAATCCCACTCAGAGCACATGCCCATCAAGACAATGATATTATTTCAGCAGTTCGACTTGCAAAGGAATTCGATGTAAATGTCACAATTGAACATTGTACTTATGGGCATAAAATTGCTGATTTTCTCGCAGAAAATAAAATTCCAACAATTGTTGGTCCAACCTTTGGTTTTAGAACTAAGATTGAACTCAAAGATATGACTTGGAAAACATATAGCATTCTATATGAGAAGGGTGTTCTGGTTGCTCTAACTTCTGATCATCCTGTCGTTCCGTTACAAGAACAAACTGTGTATGCAGCTATTGCACATCGTGAAGGACTTTCCAAGCAAGGAGCCTATGAGATTATCACTATCAATGGAGCTAAGATCTTAGGTTTAGATGACAGAATTGGTTCTATAGAAGCCGGTAAAGATGCTGATATTGCTTTGTGGAATGGTGACCCACTTCTTGTTCATTCAAAGGTTCAGAAACTTTTCATTGATGGCAAACTCATTTATGACATTGAAACTGTAACAGAAGAATTATTCTAAATTAAAATAGTGACCACAAACTAATGTGGTCTATTTTTCCTTTTTTTATAGTAATTGTGCAATTTGTGCGAGCTGTATAGCCGTCGACGTAGATTCACTTTGCGAAGTGATTCCACCAATCAATGCTAGTGCAAGTAAACTCACAATAGACAAAATAGTAATTACAATTCCTTCGAGTAAATCAAATTTATTGTCATCTGAAATCATCATGCTCAGAGCGACAGACATAATGAAAATACCACCCATAACAATCGTAATATCCATTGATATTGGAATTCCAATATCTAGTATTCCGCTTAAAACGAATGGTATACCAAAGAGAATGAAGAAAGTCTGATTAATTGCAGATACTTGATGAACTAAACCGACTTCTATTTTTTCTTTATCTTTACTTAATAATCCTCTTAGGGTTACAACAAGCTCAGGTGATGAGGCTACTATTCCAACAATTACAGCATAAACTAATACATCTGTTTCAAATCTTTCAATTCCATGTTCAATTGCTGAAGCTAAAATTTCACCGCCCCAAATAATTCCACCAGCTCCTACTAAGAAAAGAGCAATTATTATAATCCATGGAAATCTACGTAAAGTCGCAAGAGCATCATTTCTATCTCGATGTGATTTCTGAGAATTTCCTCTCAATTTTCTTTTTGTATTATTATTACCCTCAATTTCAGAGGTATCATTTTTTGAAACTTGCTTTTTCTTGCTTGCTTTTGCTGGTTTATCACCTATTGTTCTTAATTTTATTTCTGAAATAGGTGTAACTGGTTCAATTTGAACCAACTCGTCTTCATCTGGTAGGAATTCTGTTATAAGAGTTTGTGGAGTTGAAGTTCGTTTCCCAAATCTAGTTATCAAGATTATTACAAAGAAAATATAAACTACTATTAATGCAATACCTATTACGATTTCGAAATACTGATCGTAGGTTGTTACAGTTGATCCTTCACCTGCAAATTCAAAATATAATCCATATATCATAATTACAAATGAAAATATCATCATTCCTAGGATAAGATTCGCTTCGTAGAAAGTTAATTCCCGTGGTAAACCAAATGGCTTGTCTCGAGATACAAAAATCATTGCTATCCCTAAGAAGAAAATATTGATTATAACCGTTGTAAGAATTAAAACAATGGCAGTCGTTGCCATATTATTAGCAGCTGCTATATCACCATCTATTCTATATCTATTCGATTTTATTAATAAAATCATAACTACTATTAATTCGGCTAATGCAGCACCTATTGCTTGTAAAAGCCCTTCTAAATAGGGGTTCCAGTTCAGTTTATCACTCATACCCTTAACACCGAGAATGATAATCTCAGAAGCTCCGAAAACTAGGAATAATCCTGCTGAAAAACCAATGAGCATCTTCAAAAGAAGATAGCTCCCTTCAGGCAAAACCCTTTCTAAAACGATAAAAGCAATACCAAATAAAAGTCCTAGAATTGTTGCTATTATTGTTGTTTTGTGGATATTTGAGAAAATAGTCCCAATTGCTTCTTCTGCTTCAATAATTTCAAGAATGTCTGGAGAATCATCATCTTCTGTGATGACCGGAGGTAAATCCCAATCTTCCGGTTCTTCTAACTCTTCTGATTTATTAGGCGTGGGTTCTATGCCCTCGTCGTTTTTAGTCATTTATTTCCGATTACCTCTGTAGGGAACAAAAAATGTTCAAGACCAAATATCGTGAGTTTATTTTGTAATCGTTCCTTTTAAATTATTTGCTTTCACCTAATTTAATAGATGAAAATTGGAAGAAGAACTTATAGTCCTTTCAATAATCCAAAATATTTTGTGAATTTCAAGAGATATTTGATCCCTTTGATTTTGAGCTTTCCAGTGAGAATAGCTTTTACGGGTTTAGTTTTTCCTAGTACTAAACCAAAGAAACCAGGTTTAGATGTTATTATTGCCCCTTGACATTCTTTCTTTGCTTCTCGGATATTTTCTGGGGTGTTTTTTATAGGATGAAAAGTTAGTTTACCATCTTTAACTACAACTTTGACAGCTGTGGCATCATCTTTTGCAACTAATAGAAGTGAATAGTCATCTTCATTATGTTTTTCAGCAAACTCTTTGTTTTTGTTAAGTTGTTTTAGCAAAGTATAAATTATCCCCGAAAAACCTTCGTAAGGTTTAACTTCTTCATAGAGAGGAAGAACCATTTCCATTGATTTTCTAAAACGAA
Source organism: Candidatus Heimdallarchaeota archaeon (assembly GCA_030629105.1). GTDB lineage: Archaea > Asgardarchaeota > Heimdallarchaeia > JABLTI01 > JABLTI01 > JABLTI01. The sequence goes on along the minus strand of DAOVPS010000039.1, from coordinate 15,588 downwards.
CTAGTATTTCATCAACTATAGCTTCATCCATAATGGTCGAAAGCATAAAACCGGTGACACCACGGGAAATGACATATAGACCTTGAAGAGCCAACGCAACCTGAAGATATTCTGAAAGCTCTAAGAAAGGAATGGTATTAAAGACTACTTGCTGTTTATTCATTGGAACTCCATCTGGAAATTGGATGAAAGCTATCGATTGAATACCGCCGACATTACATTTTACATCCAATTCAGCCATTATTTTTTTCAAGCCTTCTCGTAATCTTAATCCTAAAACATCTAATTTCTTAATTGCAGCTTCATCATACAACTCTAAAGCAGCTATCCCAGCAACCATAGACAAAGCATTACCACTAAAAGTTCCTGAGTGCATTATGTAACCCTTCTTTAAAGGACTAAACTGCTCCATTATTTCTCTTCTACCTCCAAAAGCACCAATTGGTAATCCACCACCAATTGTTTTTCCTAAGGCAGTAAGATCAGGGATGACACCAACCATTTCTTGTATTCCCCCTTTGGCCACTCGTAAAGTAATCACTTCATCAAAAATCAAAAGGATGTCATATTTCGTACATAATTCTCGTAAACCTTTCATGTACTCCAAGGTAGCTTCTGCTGCGCCCCCGTAACCCATAACTGGTTCGAGGATGAATGCGGCGATTTTCCTATGATGTCTTTTCATAATTTTTTCTACGGCTGCTAGATCATTAAAGGGTACAACAAAGACATCTTTGAGTAAGGTCTCTGAGATTCCTCTTTCAACTGTAGGAGTGGGCATTCCCTCTGCAGTCAAATCAGGATCCATATTTATCATTACATAATCGTGTGACCCATGATATCCTCCTTCAGCTTTAATTATTCCTCTTTTTCCAGTAAACCCTCGAGCAGCTCGTATTGTAAACATAGTTGCTTCAGTTCCAGAATTACAAAAGCGAATTTCTTCTATCGATGGAACTCGATCACATAGAATTTTGGCAAGCTTGTATTGACTTTCCAAAGGTGCCGAATGAGCTGTTCCACGTTTTGCTTGTTTTTCTAAAGCTTCAGTAATCTTTGGGTGTCCATGCCCATGCAATAAAACTGTCATATTATTCTGAACATCGAGATATTGATTACCATCCACATCGTACAAATAATAGCCTTCACCTCTATCTATAAAGAACGGATACGGTGGAAAATAAGCTATATTTCGTGTTCCGCCACCCGGTAAATACTTCAAAGCTTTTTCAAATAGCTTTTTCGATTTTGGATTTCTCTTTTCAAATTCTTTAATTATATCACTTTTTACTTTCTCAGAATTCCTAGATGCCATTAAAATTCAGCTCTTTTAAATATCTCAATCAACTTATTTACGAAATACTTTGTCTTATAAAAACTTTCATTCAGTAATAAGAAAAAAAGGAAAGAAAATCTTCCTTTGATAAAAAATTAAACTAATTAAGTAATCCCCCTACCACAGCTAAGGCAAGAAGACTCGTTATTGACGCAAGGAGAATCAGCATTCCTTCTACACGATCAAAGTGATTATCATCAATAATCGTTAGGTGCAATGCAAGTGAAATCACAAATATCCCCGTAAAGACTAACGTCGTATCTAATGAAACAGGAATGTTGATATTTATAATCGATGCAAAGAGGAACGGAAATCCAAAAAGCAAGAAGAAAGTTTGATTTATAGATGAAACTTGGTGCACAAGACCGATTTCGGTATTTTCTTTTTTCGGATCAAGAATTGCTCTCATAGTTATAGTTGCTTCTGGTGCTGAGGAAACAAGACCTACAAGAAGACTGTAAACTAGAATCGGCAAGCTTATGATTCCTAAACCACTTTCTATTGAATCAGAAATCATCGAACCTCCAAAAGCTATTCCTGCTATCCCTACGCCAAAAGCAATTATTAGAATATACCAGGGAAATCTTCTGAGTGCAACGAATTGCTCTCCTTCTTCGTCTTCATGATCGTTTCCGAAAATATTCTTAACCAGATTTTTCAATTTATTTTCTTTGATTTCATCATTTTCTTTTTCATGTTTCTTCCCATTTTCTTCAGGAAAGTATTCAGTAATCAGTGTTTGGGGACCAATCCTACCTGTGCTTTTAGCCTTCGCATCCCCTATCATGAAATGTAGGAAGAGTATATAGAAGGACAATAAAGCCACACCAATTACTCCTTCAAACGCTCTATCAAATTGAGCAATGTCTAATGAATTATGAGTGAAACCAAATGCCATGAGTATTAATGAGAATATAGCCATTGCTAGGACAAGATTTGATTCCGTTTGAGTTAATTGTTGAGGTAATTTGAATGGTTTTTTCCTTGTTATTACTAACATTGTAATTCCTAGTATCAAAGTGTTTATCAGTACTGATGTGAGGACAAGTGTAATACTCATGAGAGTTAGATCATTAGCTATAGCAATATTTTCAGCTAATCCAGTTGCGCTCAATTTTTTCGCTCGAGTAAGAAGAATTGTTACTACAACTAAATCGCTGATATCTGCGCCGATAGCAGCAATGATTCCCATGAAATACATAGACCAATTCAGTTTCTTACCGATTCCTTTTACTCCGAAAATAATTAAGTCAGAACATCCGAAAACAAAAGCTAAACCACCACTAAAACCAATAATGATAGTCCCGATTGGGTGACCATCTAGTACATTAGTAAATGTGATTATGAGTAAAATAATGCCTACAATTACGGAAGGAATTGTTAGAGGATTTATTTTTTCAAATAACTCCCCAAAAACTTCGTCTGCTTCTAACTGATCAAGCTCAATTTCAGGCACATAATTGTTTTCATCAACTATGTTTTCAGAAGAATCAGAATTCTGAGAAATCTTTTCTAACCTAGTTAGGTCTTGTTCCTTTGTTTCAGAGTGAATTGTTTTTTTGGTCACTTTATGCTTATACCTCTAAATTCTCAAAAGTTTTTGGATTGCAAATGAACATAGTTTGTTTTAGCTCATAAACATATGGTTTAAAATCTTAAATTTTTAAAGCACTATTTTCTTATAAAATGAAAGCTAGAAAATATTTAAGGATAAGACAAATAATCTACATCAATTAATACTAAGATGATTAAAATGGCTGCAATAAATATAAGCAATTTTGTACCATATGAACTACTTGTAGATTCTGAAACGAATAAAATTGTTAAAGCAGGAGATATTGAACCTACTTTTTCGACTCGAAAACTCTTGGATATGAAAGATGTAATTTATGATCAGGAATGGTTAATTTCACTAAAGGAAAATTTCGATCTATATTATATGTATCGCGATTTGACTCGAGTAGAAGATAAAGGACTTTACCAAAAGCATAATATCAGATTTGATGTTACTATTATTCCTCCAAAATTCCTTGGAAAAGAGTTTGTGAAAACAGCAGGGCATTTCCATCCAAATGCAAAAGAAGGATATTGTTATCCTGAAGTCTATGAAGTAATGCATGGAAAAGGATTATATTTACTCCAAAAACCAAAAAAAGAATTAACAAGAAAAGAAAAAAAAGCAAAGGTACTCAACCCCGTGGAAATTATTGTAATTTCTGCGAAAGCAGGAGATCAAGTGATGATTCCTCCAGGTTATGGACATATCACAATTAATCCATCAGAAGATACTACCTTAATTATGAATAATCTTGTAAGTTCGAGCTTTAGTTCTATCTATGAACCTATCAAGAAGCAAAGAGGAGGAATCTATCTCTATCATGCAAATAAAACCTGGATACGAAATCCTTCTTACAAAGATGATAAAATTTTAGTTAAAGAAGCAATACCTCAAAAGATTTCAGACAGATTTTTCTACAAATCATTCCTTGAAAACCCAGAGCAATGGAAATTCCTTAATGAGCCTTGGATAAAAGAGAAATGGATATGATTATTTCATTAGGATTTGGAATTATTGTCGAATGAAAAAGAAAAAAAAGAGTTAATCCTTGAAGTAAAGGATCTTCATACATATTTCACTGATAGTAATGATAACATATGGAAAATCCTTGAAGGTGTCAATTTAAAAATCTATAAGGGAGAAACTCTTGGAATATTAGGACCGACAGGTACAGGAAAATCAGTTTTAGCAAGATCCATCTTAAGATTAGTGGAATACCCTGGCAAAATAGTAAAAGGACAAGTATTATTCAAAGGAAAAGATTTGCTCAAAATTGATGAAGAAATTTTCAACAAGATAAGAGGAAAAGAAATTGCATTAGTAATGCAGAACGCACCTGGGGCAATTGATCCACTTCGAGATATGACTTACACTACAAGTCAACCCTATAGGGAGCACTTAGATGAAGATCTTGTTCGTTCAGAAATAAAGCTACTTGTGGTAAGTCAATTAGGCAAAGTAGCACTACCTGAACCCATAAAAACATCAGACAAATTCGCTCATGAATTAAGTGGAGGGGAAAGTCAAAGAGTAAAAATTGCATCCGCTGTAATGAACAATCCAACCTTATTAATTGCTGATGAACCTGTATCGAATCTGGATGCTACTGTAGCAAGGCAAATTTTGAATTTACTACACGAAATGAAGGAAAAATTCAAGCTAACATTGATTCTGATAGCTCACAATTTAGGCATACTAGCTGAATTATCTGATAAAATTGCCATACTTTATGCAGGGAAAATTCTTGAGTATTCTGATGTTGATACTATCTTCTACAATCCGAGACATCCTTTCACTCAAGGGCTTTTTTATGCTACACCAAGTATAGCTCCTCGAGGGAGATTAAAACCAATCCCAGGAAAAGAACCAGATCCAAGAAACTTCCCAACTGGATGCCGATTTCATCCAAGATGTGAGTATGCAATAGAGAAAGGCAAAAATAATATACCAGAATTAGAGGAATATAAAGAAGGACATTTCGTTGCATGCTGGAGAGTGAAAGAAATTCCAGCATACGAAAAAGAATAAATTATTATTGAGAAGATTAGTACGTGATTGAAATGTTAATTTTCAATGAAGCAATTGAAAAACTATTAGCACAAGAAAAAATTGCCAGATGTGACTTTCATACTCATTCATTCTTATCTGATGGAGTTCTTTTACCAATCGAGCAATTAAGAAGAGCATTTGTTCATGGGTATGTTGGTTACGGAATTACTGATCATGTTAGCTTATCAACACTTGATAATATTCCAAAATTAATTGAAGATTGTAAATTAGCAACTAAACATTGGGGAATGCTTTCTCTTCCAGGGGTTGAATTAACTCATGTACCTGTAAATGCTATTGAAGAAGTTGTTGAGAAATCAATAGAAAAAGGAGCATTAATAATTTGTAATTCACGGAGAAACCATAGCTGAACCCGTAGAACCAGGTACAAATCTTAAAGCAGCAAATTGCAAAAATGTTGATATTTTGACTCATCCAGGTTTACTAACTAAGGATGTTGCAGATCAATGTAAGAAAAACAATGTGTTCGTAGAGATAACATCCAACAGAACGCATTCAATTACAAATGGTATATAGCAAAAATTGGAAAAGAATCCCAAGTGAAATTCATCCAAAATACTGACACCCATAGTCCAAGAGATATGAAGAATTATGAGGAAGGAGAACGAATACTTCTTGCGTCAGGATTTACAAAGAAAGAAACCGAAATAATACTTAAAGATAATATTCGAGAATTTCTTACAAGAATATATGAATGATTATAATGAAAATAAATAGAAAAACTGATTCTCAAAATCTTTAATCAGAAGTGGAACAAGACAGGGAGAAAGTCCCTGTCCGTTTAACGAGTGGGTGCCTTATAAAATAAGTTTCACAAGGAGGAAAAGTTTGTGGTTTTCAGGCAATCACTCAGATGTTATTGGGGGAGGTTTTATTTGAGATTTGGACTAATACTGGAATGATGTGGAAGGATTTTAAATGACATTCCTTTCGGAATGTCACTGCAAATTTAAAGTCACCCTATTTCTAGGGGAAATTTACAATATTACTTCTGTTTCCAATATTAAAAGGCGTTCTGGAAAATCTTTCCAAGTCTTCTAGTAAAATTACCTGCATAAAATGAGAAAGACATATGATAAATTATAAAAAATTAAGAAAAAAATAGAATTTCCAAGATAAAGTGAAATCCTATTCCTGTTGATACTTTTCTTGTGATTCCGTATCTTGGGGTTTCAAAACTGCTGCCCGAGTTCCAACAAGAGTCAAGTTCCAAATTAGTACTAATACTACCGCTAGTAAAAATAACCCGGAGAGTATTAGTGCAAACATAAACTGATTACCCGTAGTTTCATACAGATCTTGTGCTCTCGTCTCCCGCGCCATAGCACTCCATATGACTGGATAATACACTGCTGGCATTAACAACGAAATTCCACTACATGTTAAACTTAATTTTTGTATGAATTTGAATGCTAAGAAGTGAATTCCTAAGATAATTATTGCTGCAGCAATGAATATTAAAATAGTTACAGCTGGTGAAAAGAATGTATATTGATAAGTATAAGTCAAATCTAGGTTTGCTTGTAAACTGTTAGGATTAAAGAAAACAAAGTAAATTGATCCGTCTAAATCAATCGTAGTTTTATCACTATCTTTAATTCCATCAGAATACCCAAGAGTTTCAAAATAAGCAGATCTCTCACTTAAATTTTGACCTTGCATTGTATTATATTGTTCTTTAGTTACTTCTCTTCCTTGTACAGACAAGTCTGAAACCCATTGATATTTCGTAATTTGATTCTCAGAGAGATTTACTTCTTGAATAAAAGTCCAACTTTGAGAAGTTAAGATATAAGTCTTATTTATTGGTTCCTCTTGTACACCATATAGTGGTTCTAACTCATATGTTGAGGTATCATTATAGGTACGTCCAGCATGAATGGGCCAATCATGCATAGCTGGCCATATTAGGAAGTAATGATTTAAGGAATTAACAACAGTTAATGCTGAAGCAGAACCCAAAAGGATTAACAATCGCAAAAAGTTCATTTTCTTACGATCAGCTTTGACTAATGAACTAAACACCATTTCTGCGAAGAAAACTATCGCTAGTTCTATCGGGAAATTATATACCATCATTGTAAAAATCGTGTTAGCTTTTGGAAGACTTGTTTGATTTCCTAGTGGAGGATAAATTTCTTGGTCTGCATTTGGTGTAACCCCAGTTTCACCAGGTTGACCTTCATTGTACATTGGTGTTAGAATATCAACACCTTGATTAGCAATTAAATCGTAGGTTCCAACATTGTAAAGCAAAATCGCTGTTGCTACTATAAGAATAAATGCGGTTTTTTTCAGTCCCTGCATACGCATTATTTTGTTCCTTCCTATTATTATTAAAAAGATAACTATTTCATTATTATATAGAGTTTACGATTACAATGTTCTTTTTAACAATTTCTGAAATTCATGTAATTCTAACAGTTTTCTATTTAATATGATTCCTCATGTAAAAGAGATAGGAATTGCTTCACTATTTCTGCAGTAGCTCCCCATATAATTTTACTATGGAAGTCGAAAAACCAAACATCATGTATGGTATTTTCATCCTTAAATTCCTTCTGAACCCATTTCTTATCGTCAAGTAGTTCTTCTAAAGGTACTTCTAATATTTCCTCAACTTCTTGTTCGCTCAAGGTTAACTCAAATGGGTAAGGTATAAAACATACAAAAACTGAAAGCAAGAAATTAGACGTATGAGTTCTAATCTGATCTAATTCACCCCAAACTTCTAATGAAGTAGAAGAAAGACCGATTTCTTCATTTGTTTCTCGTAAAGCAGTAGCAAGCAATGATTCATCATTTTCATCTTTTCTTCCACCCGGAAACGAAATTTGGCCTTTATGAGTCGGGAGATCTTCGGTGCGTTTGGTAAAAAGCACATAGATATGATTATCCTTTTCAAAGATAGGAATAACAACTGCACCTCTAGTACAGCCATCATCCGGTAAATAGAGTGGTTTATGTGAACTGATCTTTATTTTAATGAATTTGAGATTAAGCATTGTGAGTTCTACAATTATATTGTTCTATGTTTTAAAAATCTTTCAAATCGATTGCCAATTTCTTTTTGCACTTAGTAGGAAATTAATAAATCAATACACACTAATTTTTATCAACAAGTTCTATCTTGAGGTAAGAGCTAATGAGTGATCTAAAAGAAAAATTCAACGATAGACTGCAAGCAGGGATAAAAGCCTTTTATGATGCTAAATACATTGATGCAGTTGAATTTCTTACAGAAGCAACAGAACTTGATCCCTCCTCAATAAATGCCTGGTATAATCTGGGGAGAACTTATTCCTCTTTGAATAAATGCAAACAAGCAATTCAGTGCTATATAAAAATTGTCGAGTTAGGGGCTACGGCAACAAATTACTATAATTTAGCTTGTGAATATTATGGCTGTCAAGACTATGAAGTAGCTATTAAGGCATATGAAAGAGCGATTCAACTAGACAAGAATTATAGTTTAGCATTTGATGGATTAGGCAGCTCTTATGGTTTTTTGGAGGATTTTGACAAGGCGATAGAATTTTACAAGAAAGCACACACACTTGAGAAAGAAAATGCGAAATATCTTAGCCATCTTGGATGGGCGTTAGCATGTAATGGAGAATATGAGATTGCGATTATGTACCTTCTGAAATGCCTTAAAATGGATTCTGAATTAACAGAAGCTCTTTTCAATTTAGGATTTTCTTATTACTATATTGAAGAATATGAAAAAGCAATTGATGAATACCAGAAAGCAATAAAGTTTGGTTCAGAATCAGCAGATCTTTTTGTTAATATTGCTTATGCTTATGAAGAATTGAAAGAAAAGGAAATGGCTTGTGAGTTTTTAAAGAAAGCAGTTGATATGGATCCATATAATATAGACAACTTATTTTTGTTAGGAGCTAGCTTGCAAGATTTAGGGAAGACAGAGGAAGCAATTGCAGTTATCAGAAAAATAGTGGATGAGAAACCTTCAAACCTAGATGCTTGGAGAGAATTAGGCATTTGCTATGAAATGATACAAGAATTCGAAGAAGCAAGCAAGTGCTTTAAACATGTCATTGAAATCCAAAACAAATCTGTAAGAAAACAACCTACGATGAAAAAACCGAAACTAAGAGATACATAGATAACGAAGCAATGAAATAGAAATTAATCTCGAAATGCATGAACTTTCTGCATAAGAGCTTCGACTTTTTTACTATCCACAGGTTGTGAAATTTTATTTTTATGTTTTAGAGATGTTCCAATTATTATTCCATCAATAAGTGGTAATATTTCTTGTATATTATCCAATGTTACACCACTTCCAATTAAAATAGGTTGTATTTGTTTTTCACGAAGTAATTTTAAATCAGAAAGCTTGACAGACAAACCGGTTCTATCACCTGTAACAATAACTGCATCAGCTAATCCACGCTCAAGAGCATCAAGTGCTTCTAAATCAATAGTACGAGGAGAAATGGGGGAGGCATGTTTACAAAGGACGTCCCCGAAAATAAGAGGGGTTGACTCGGTTTTAAAACAACTTAGCTGTTTTTGTACTCTCTTAAGGATATGAGCACAACCAACAACAACTCCTTGATCAATAACATATGCCCCTGTTAAAAAATTACAACGAATGTATTCAGCCCCAGTTAAAGAAGCAATAACTAAAGCATCGGAACAAGCATTACGCAGAACATTCACACCGACAGGAACACTAGAGGATTTAACTAATTCCTTAATAATCAGAGACATAGAAACAACGGTAGATGTGTCAGCAGTAAACGGTTGAAAAGGAAAGTCATTATAATTCTCAACAAGAACCCCATCAATTTTACCCTCAACTAAACTATTCAAATCATTAATAGCAGAAGTGAGAATCTCAGGGATAGATAGGGAGTTTCTAGGAGCACCAGGGAGAGCTTTCAAGTGAATCATACCAATTATTGGTTTATTCACACCAAACAGTTTCTCAAGCTGATCAAGTTTTGAGTTGAGCACAGTTATTAGCACCTAGTATAATAAGAAATTGAAAATAATAAAACTATTGAAAGAAAAGAAAGAAAAATGAAGAACCTCACAAAAGTGAGATTTTCATAGTGATTTAGCGTTTTAATCGTTTGATAAGAACAATGGAAATGCCAACAAATCCAAATGTTGCAAAGATTATCATGATTTCAATCCCAACAGTTGTAGTATAGGTTGTTGTCTGAGGAAAGTCTAATGGATCAGTAGGATCAGTTCCTTCATTTATTTCAGTTGAATCGAGCCAGCCGTCATTATCTGTATCCGGATCTCTGGGATCTAACTCCCAACCATGTGAAGCAAGGTATTGGTATTCTTCGAGATTGGTTAAACCATCCATATCATAATCACTATAGGCGTCCTGAAGGAAGGTTGGATTTAAATTGTAAAGTGCTTCCCAACCGTCTGGCATACCATCAGCATCTGTGTCATTGTTGAATGGATCTGTGTTCCAAAGATATTCTTCGTAATTAGATAATTCATCATCATCATTGTCAGTTGTACCGTCGGCATCATCTAGAGGATTAAGACTATACAAAATCTCATAATTATCTGGAATGTAATCCCCATCTGTATCTACTAATGTCGGATCAGTGCCATGAATCAGAACCTCATCACCGTCTGATATTGTATCTCCATCTGTGTCAGAATTATGTGGATCTGAACCAAAAAGGAATTCCATGGTAGAGTTAAGACCATCTGTATCATTGTCATAATGACTATCTGCTAGCAATGGGTTATAACCGTATAAGACTTCCCACCCATCGTATGGTATATCTCCATCGGTATCAGGATTAGTGGCATTTAAGCTAGTAGTTGTGGTATTTGTTTGACCTGGAATATATCCTGTATGATTTGCAGCTGGATTTAATGGATCGAGTAATCCAAACAACTCATCAAAATCATTGATACCATCTGTATCGCTATCTGATAATGCTGGATGAGTTTCATATTGTGTTATTGGAGAAACTTCATCTTCATCAGAGACTCCGTCTGCATCAGAATCTAAGTTGTTGGGATCTGAACCCCAGAAATTCACTTCATCACCATCGTTTATTGTATCGTCATCGGAATCCACATCTAAAAGATTACCAAATGTATCCAAATCAAAATCAAATAAGGGGTTTATGTCTCTATCTTGCCAATAATCAACTTCATCTCCATCGAGAATCCCATCTGCATCTGTATCCGCGACAAATGGATCTGTTGTCCAAATATTGGTTTCTTCAAAATCAGCTAATCGATCATAATCCGTATCTTTTCCAATTACCTCAAATGAATCCAAATCATCTGCTATGTAGATTATTTCATTGTAAACCATAAGATTGACTGCTGATCCTCCATCATCAAAATAACCGGAACCACCTAAATTAGATGGATCACTTGCATTAATTATGTATACACCAGCTTCTTTAGCTGTAATAATGAGATCATCACCATCAACAACTACTTTTGTTACATTGAGTATTCCGTCAAATTTTCCATCTAAACCGGTAATGGAGTTAATATCAGTAATGTTGTATAATTGCACACCATTTGTTAATTCAGCAATAGCTAAAACAGTACCATTCACAAAAATTCCATCTGCACCTACAGTGACACCATGTGTTGAATGAATACTTAATGCTGCAGGGTTACTGATATCGACTACAGTGTAACCATTTGATCCCATAGTAACAAAAGCATAATTACTATTCATCGATACATCGAAGAGATCATTCACAATACCTGCATTGTCCAATTCTACCGGAGCTGAGGGTACTGTTACATTTATAGTCAGAAAATCATCACTTTCTGTAGCAAGATAAACAATATTGTCAGCAAATTCTAATGCTTTTGCTTTCCCAACAGCTAAAGTTGCTAAACTTGTTGGTGCACTTGTGTCTGAAATATCTATTACTTCTAATCCTTCACTTGTCGCACAATAAACAAGAGTATTATTTATTATTGACTCATAATATGAAACTCCTACTTGTTCATATTTTGAAATCAGTATTGGATCTGTGATATCAGACAAGTTAATCAAGTCAAAACCGATTAAACCGTTTGAGAGCATTCCTATATCACCTGAGACATAAGTTGCACTTGGTTCTCCAGCAAATATTACATCTGACTCTAGAATTGGGGGATCAGGATGTTGCGATTTGAAAATTTTCAAATCGAAACTATTTGCCAGATAAATTGCAGATCCATCAACTTTCATATCATTTGCAGAACCCGGTTCATTTGCTATTCGCCAATTTTGGGTTATGTCAGATATGTTATTGAGATCTAATGAGTATAAATATCCGTCATCTCCTGTGGAAAGATATCCCTTTCTGCCTACATCCCATTCAAAGAATTCAGCATACTCATTGATACCTACATCGAAGGTTCCTAAAAGAGTGATATTGTTTTGACTAGTATAATTGTAGACTCTCAAACCACTGGCTCCTTCTGTTACATACAAATATGGCCAACTGAAGTCAGCATTGCGAGCATCTGATCCACCGTCTGATATGATAGTAATCAATGATGGATTCAAAGGAGTTGTTATATCAATCGCAGCAATACCTTCATCCCCTGCCATAAGAAAGGCAATATTGTTAAGGGGATCAGCAACTACTCCGAGAATCTCATTTAATCCAAAATCGTCTGTTTTAATTCTAGTAAAGTTTCTGTCATTATATCTGAAGTTATAAATCTCAAGTCCGCTAGTTCCATCAGCTACATACAAGAAATCAAAACCCAGGAACTCTAAATCATAAGCTTCCCCGCCATCATCATGAGTGGCTACGCTTTCTATATCATCCCAATCGCTTACATCTAAGATTTCAAGACCGTTTTCATGTAAGGCAAGATAACATAGACCACCATGTTCTGCAGCATCATAGACTGTTCCTCCACTATAATAACTACCTAAAACTTCTGGGTTCTGGGAATCAGACACATCAATGAATGTGACTCCACCACCTAAACCTGATACAATTAGAACATCATCGTCGCCTGATAAAGAGTTTACAATTTCAATTCTATAGGCATTCCCAAAATCGACATCCAAAACACCCATTTTGGTTAAACCATTTGATGTGGCCTGTAATTCTAAATATTGATTCCAAAGTTCTTCTCTTTTCTGTATTTCTACAAGAGAATCATCTTGTCCTACTATTTTTTCCTTTATTGGAACTCCTTTATTCTCTGCGATAAAGGTTACTGATAACAACATTAACATTATTACACTTGATACAATGAAAAAGCTCTTGTTCCGCTTCATTTTTTTCACCAGTTTCATTGACGAATCTTAGATTGGATTTCGGTCTCTTCTTATACTTTATTGACTGAAAGGTTTTCAGTTGATAAACTTTTCTTATTCTCTTTCTATCTCATTTTTCTTTTTAAGTATTTATTCCATGTAGTTAATATCGTCTATATTATTCTTCAAATTATTATCTTTTATTAAATCTCTGAGAATCACTTTGAATCCCCAAAAAACATTGAAATTCTCACTTTTTACCTAGAACGAGGGAAAATTTCATTTTCTATTAATGAATTCCTTAAGTGAAGAATTATGAGCTCAGAAACTAAAATTTATTTACAGGATTTAAAGTTTGATCTTTATTATTCTCTTGAGGAATCACCAGTAGCTGAAGTTGACAAGGTAATTGGTTTACTTGAGAAAGTAAAACAAGCTAAGAAAATCGAGTTTAATATAATTACAGACATTACTGAAAATGAATACAAAAAGCTTAAGCGAGAAATTAGTGCTGCTGCTGGTCCGGGAAAATTTAAAATTGTTAGTGGAGGAGGAGCTGCACTTGCAATTTCAAAATCTAAAAAGCTGAATTTCAAACAAGGACCAATTCTAGTCATTCTCTATGAAGATGAAATCATAAGAGTTTGTCCTTATGGAGACCAAGGTGTGAAAGGAAGTAGAATTAGCCCTTTTGATTTTTTAACTGAAATCATGAATAGTAAAACAGAGCTTTTCTCTGATTTAGATGAAAAATCATTTACTGAACAAAATCTTCGCAATTTAATTATTAAAAAACCATCACTTTTGGGAGAAGAACTGGAGTATCTCGAGGTGGAAGTGAGTTTAGATTCTGCGATAATAGATTTAGTTTTAATTGATAAAAGTGATAATCATTTGCTTCTAGAAATAAAACTCGACGCGAAAGATAGAACTATTGGTCAAGTATCTCGATACAATATAGATGACTATGCCAAAAAGAAAGGAATAGATCCTGAGAAGATACGTAAAGGCATAGTGACCCTAAGTTACACAGGTCAAATTGCTAAAGCATGTAAAGAAAATAAAATAGAACTTTTCATTATAGGTTTCAAAAACATCGGCTATAGCTTAAAATAATAAATTAATATTAGAAATATCTTTTCCAAGCTGATGTGTAATTTAATATATTACAATTTTCAAATAACAATTCAACAAATTTAGTATTACATAATGGCAGGATTCAGTAATGACTGAAGCAGGGATAGAGAAGTTCGAAAATGCTTTGAATTGCACAAAAAATGGTGACTATCATAAAGCTTGTACACTTTATAATGATCTTATTCAATCCTCGGTTTCGGTTTATAGTATAATTTCTCAAGATATTTTTAAAATAAATGAATGGGAGTATTTGCAGGACATTTCAGATTGTGAGAAGAAAGTCAATACAGATGAACCAAATTTCGATGCTTGTATGGCTCTAGCATTTTTATTCAAAATTGCTGGGAATACAGAACGAAGAAATATGTTTATTCAGAAAGCCCTGAAAATCAATAGTAACAATGCCCATGTTTGGCGAGAATATGGCGAAGCAGAATTTCATTTAGGAAATATAAGACAATCTCTTTTACATTTCCAAGAAGCAGTAAATCTTAATGCTATTGATAGTATATCCTATGAAGGCATTGGTTTATGTTTTTATTACCTAGATGAACCAATAAAAGCTATAACTCCTTTAAAGAAATCCCTTTCTCTTTTGCCAAATAATCATATTGTAATGAATCATTTATCTTTTATTTTATCTGAGCTAGGGGAATTAAAAGAAGCTGAAGATTTAATTAAAAAAGCTTTGAAGTTTGAAGTGAAAAATAACGTCTATCTAGATACCTATGCTTGTGTTCTATTTTTACAAGAAAAACACCAGGAATCATTAAAGATTTTTGAGAAGATTCTTGTTAACAAACCAAAAGAATGGGAAATTTCTTGGGATATCTTATCCCATCTTTATGAAATTCTAGGTTTACATGTGAAAGCAAAACAAATCGAAGAAAAACTATTCATTTGAGTCATTATCATTCTAAAAAATAAATGCTTTATCACATTGCACCATGAGCTTTATTGCATTGTGTAAGTGAATCAATTCTACTCCATCTATAATATCTTCTTCTTTTAGACCTGTTAATGCTAAGGAGCTTCTACAGGTCATAATATGACCACCAAAAGAAATTATTCCTTCTATTAATTCATGGGGAGTAAAACTTACATCATCTTCATCTGGTGATAATTGTTCTCCAGTTTTCGAAGATGATTTATCTTTTTGACTAAACTGATCTAAAGTTTTTTGCGTCATATCTTCAGGATTAGTTGCTAACCAAATTGCTTCTTCTGTTAAAAGAACATGAACTT
>DAOVPS010000214.1:0-4190 GCA_030629105.1 Candidatus Heimdallarchaeota archaeon | reverse complement strand
GTTGTAGTAGTATTTGGGTTTAATCTAAGTGCAATACTCATTAGAAATAGAGCTGAGAAGCAGAGAATATGATTAAAATCAACGAATTATTATTTCTTCTCTTTCTTTGATTTTTTTTGTTTTCGTTTTTTCTTCTTCTCTAAATTCTTCTTTTCCTCTTCTGCTTTCTCTTGAACTTTTTCTTCATCAACTTCAATGGCTTTATGATTAAAGCTAAAAGTTTTCACTATATGAGCTACTTTTTCCCCTACAAAAATCATATCTTGTATTGTTCCTCTTAATGAATTTCCAATTAAAACTTCAGGTCCTTCAAATGAATAATCCAATATTCCATCATCATCTCTATCATAGAATTTGAAGGATGTTATATTTCCAATAATTTTGTTACATACAGCGATTAGCTCTTCAACTCTTTCTAGAGCTACATCGTAGCTATCATAAAGGCCTTTTACCGAATAATGCATCATTTTTCCTGCATAAGCAGATTCTTTGAGAAACTTGACTAAACTATCATAATTTTCCTTTTTCAATTCATCAACATATTTATTCATTAATGTACGAATTTCTTTACTCTTCACAGAGACACTATTGATTCTCTCAAATAATTGGAATTTTTCCAATTCTACTTTGGTATCAACTTCTCCCTGTTTCATAAGTTTAAGTAACTCCGCTCTAACAGTTACTTCTTCTACTTCACAGATATCACAGGTATGGCAAGTTATCTTAGTACTACTTTCAACATAGAGTGCTTCGAAGTATTTACTTGGAATAAATGATAATTGTATGAGTTTTTCTTCAACTTGTCTTTGAATTGTTCTAAATCCTAGCATTCTATCAAACATCTTTAGAAGAACCCCCTAATTGCATAGAAACAACCAATAGCGCAAATACCACTTATAACTGGCGTAAGTACAATAAAGATCGCAATCATTCTCAAGGTTTTTAAATTGATTGGTTTTTTCATCCCTACTCCTGCACCAATAAATGCTGATACAAGGACCATTGTTCCTGAAACTGGAATTCCAATAATAACCGCAAGAAACACTATTAATGCTGTAGATCCTTGAGTTACAAAAGCTGATTCTGGAGTTAATTCTACTACATCATTTCCCAAAGTTTTCAGCACCCTCCATCCAATAATTATTAGGCCTAATCCTAATCCTATACCCCCAATCAATAATGGTAATCTTTCAAACCAATATCCTGACGTCCAAAAAGTGAAATCACCGCTAAGCTCAAACAATGGAACTATAGGAGCAATTGCATTATTAATGTCATTTCCCGCTCTTGATAGACCCGTCCAAACGACCATTCCCAGTAATAAAACACCAAAGATATTATTTGCTTTATCATGTTTCCGAAAACTCGTAACAGTTTTTCCAAGAATACGATTCACAAATTTCATTATTAGAAATGAAATCGTAAATCCAATTATAGGAGAAGTTGTCCATGTTAGAAGTATCTTCCCCATTCCTTGCATACCCCAGTTTATTTCGTATCCCTTAGCAAGGGATAATCCAATAATCGCTCCAACTAGTGCTTCAGTGGATGAAATGGGTAGGCCAAATACTGAAGCTAAGATTAAGCTAATTGCCATTGCCACATAAATTGATATCAGTATGGCGGTTTGATCAGCACCAACAAATAAATCTTTAGAAATATCATCTCGTAGTGTCGTCCCAACTTTTTCTGAGAGAAGAAAAGCACCAATAATTGCAATTACTGCTCCCATAATCACTGCAGTTCTGACAGATAATCTCTTAACTCCTACGACTGATGCAAAAGTTTCATCGTTCGCTCCTATTGCAAATGCTAGTAAAACTGAAATTATCCCTAATACTATTGTTAGTGTCTCGACCATTTAGCATCCCAGGTTGTCTTTGAATTTTCTAGATTTTCTCCTAAACTTCACTAATAACAATTGATCGTAAAACATCAGACGCATCTTCAGTAGAATTTGCTGCTTTTTCCAAATCCTTCATTGCATGATCAAAAATCACTAAGCCAGCAAAATTGTCCGAGTACTTGTGATATTCAAAATAATGATTCTTCAACCGAGAGTAGAGTCCATCAACTTGATGTTCTAAGAAACTTATTTCTGTAGTAATATCAACAGTTCTTTGAATGTCGTTTCTATAGATTAAAAGAGCTTCTGCAAGTTTATCAGTTGCTAAATTAATTAGTTCACAAACTTTTTCTATTTCGTCAAAAATATGATCGGGCAATTCTAATTTATGTAAGATGAGAATGTTTTCTGCTGCTCTCTTCGCATAGTTTGCTATTTCATCTACTCTTTTTACAAAAGTCAGAATATTTGATCTTAGTTTCGTTTTTAGAGTTCCTTTTGTTAACTCCAACCATATTTCAGCCAACAAATGGTCTGCTGCATTTTCTTCTGCCCCTACAATTGCAACTTCTTTATCAAGTTCAACTAATTTCTTGTTTCTCCAAGCTTTTACTACTCTCAACAGTGCTTTTGTTCCAATTTGTATTCTTGATAAATGATTTGCCATTTTTAGATGCATTTCATCTTCTGCTCTTTTTCTTAAAAAACCACTTAATCTTGTTCTTCCCATTTTATTCACTTCTTTCTTGCATATGCCTCATGTCAACTAATTTAAAAGATTTGTCTTTCAAATAAAAATTTATCCGCAAAATGATTTACGTAAAAATATCCTATCATAATCAATTTTTGAGTGATTTTTTTTGCTTGATAAGTGATTTCTTCAATAATTTTTTATAGGAACTCTAATTTCTGTCAAACCATATTTAAATTGACGTGAGATCAATGGGATCAAAAGCAGTTATCGCAACAACCAGTTCACACTCTTCTTTTTATAATATTATCCCTGGAGCAATTGAAGAAGGATTGGAAGTTTATGCTGTTTGTTTTGAAAGAGATTGGGAACTCTGGTCACAATATCCGGATTTTTTGAACCAAATTAATATCATACGAGTGAAAGAATACAGTGATTCTAAAGCAACTGTTAAAGCTTTTAATTCCCTTGATGGAGATGTAGTAGTCATTCCTCATGGGTCATTTGTTCGCTATTTATCTGTAGCTGAGTTAAAACAATTAAAGCATCCTATTTTTGGCGGAGTAAAAATTCTTGGATATGAGGGAGATAGAAATCTCAACTCTGAATTGCTTATAGCTTCTGGGATCAATATTCCAAAGGTTTTTTCAGATAGTGAAGCAATTGATCGCCCAGTTATGGTGAAATTGCATGGAGCTGAAGGTGGGAAAGGATATTTTCTTGCTGATAATAAAGCAGATTTTCAGAAGAAAAGTAAGGGTAAGAACGTTGATTTCATTCAAGAATATATTAGCGGAGTATCCGTTTATGCTCATTACTTCAGTTCGCCAATAGAAAAACGATGCGAATTATTAGGATTTGATCGTAGACTAGAGTCTAATGCTAATTCCCAATATCTTGTTTCTACAGATGAACCTTCATTTACAGTTATTGGTAATGTTCCCATTGTTGTCCGAGAATCGTTGGTTCCTGAATACCATCGAATGGGTAGGAATTTTGTAGAGCAAACTGGTTTGGTTGGACCGTTCTGTATCGAAACCATTGTAACCACTGATCCCAAAATCTATGCTTTTGAATTCTCAGGAAGAATCGTTGCGGGAACCACTG
Source organism: Candidatus Heimdallarchaeota archaeon (assembly GCA_030629105.1). GTDB lineage: Archaea > Asgardarchaeota > Heimdallarchaeia > JABLTI01 > JABLTI01 > JABLTI01. The sequence continues at coordinate 546 of DAOVPS010000214.1, read as the reverse complement.
TCTGGGTTCCGTATGGAAATACTTATGCTAATAATCTCTGGGGTGAACCTATGTATATGGGTAAACGAATTGCTCGAGAGATAAAAAGCGCTTATGAGAAAAACAAATTAGATTTGATTACTGTTGATTCACCTAAATTAGAGGAGATTTAATTGATCAAAAGAAAAGAAATGCAACAATTAGTAAGTGAGTATAAGGAAAAGCCGACTATTGTTATTTTCGGAAGCCATTCAGCAATCGAGACTGGACTTTCTTCCAAAAGGATGGGTTTGAAAAATATTGTTGTTGTCAAGAAAGGAAGAGAAAGACAGTATCTTGAAGAACAAAGTCATCTTTTTGATGAAACTATTGTTGTAGATGAATGGGATCAATTGTTATTTGACTCAATACAAAATGAGCTTCAAGAGAAAAACGGTATTTTGATTCCCAATAGATCTCTGGTCGTTTATCTTTCAGCAGATAAAATCGAAAAAGAGTTAAAAATTCCAATTTACGGTAACAGATCCTTACTTAAGAGCGAGGATAGAACAACCAATGAAAAAGAAT
>DAOVPS010000077.1:0-13884 GCA_030629105.1 Candidatus Heimdallarchaeota archaeon | reverse complement strand
TGGTTAGTGATATTTGTTCATGTTGTGGTTCAGTAGATTCAGCTAATATTGTCTTGATTTTGGAGGACGTAAATAAGATAATTCGATGCGAATTCTGTCCTTTTTTCTGGGTTCTTTTGAACAAATTAGACCACCAACTTTAACCACTAATCTTTTTCGATCTCTCTTGGAGTTTAATTGTAACTATACTACCAATTATCATTACAACAATAAGTATTGGTAAAAGAATGAGAGTTATTAGGGCATTATCATCACCTAGCTTTACTTGGTTAATCAAATGCCAAATAAAGATTCCAAGAAGGGATAATGCCATTATAAATCCTAGTAGTGGGATTATGAAATTCGCTTTTATCTTCTTTCTTAGAACTAGACTTGATAAAGAAATAATGGCAAATAAGATTAGAAAGATGGAGCTCGCTAGTTGAGCGATTTGAGCAAGATCTAAGACGAGTGTAAAAACTAAGGTAACTCCACTTATTGTTAAGATGCTAATATATGGAACTCGACTCTTTTTTGAGACGGTTTGAAAGAATCGTGGGAAGATTCGATCTCGAGCCATCACATAAGTCATTCGTGAAGACCCAAAAAGTGATGCATTAAAAGCGCTTGCAGTTGAAAATAATGCTCCTATTGAGACAATTATGAATCCTGCAGCCCCCAAGATTGGTGTTGCAGCTATTGCTAGGGCATATTCCGCTTTTTCTGGATCATTAGCAAATATTGTATAATTAGTACCGCCTAATGCCGTAAAGGCAACTAGAATGTAAATAATTGTAGCAATAATCACAGTACTATAGATTGATTTCGGAATGTTTTTTTCCGGATTTTGTATTTCTTCTGAAGCATTAGGTATTAGTTCCATACCTTCAAATGCAACGAATAACAATGAAGTTCCCACGACAGCCATTGCTAAACCAGTTACTATAGTGAATCCAGGTTCTTCAGCATCTGCAAAAAATGGGGAGAAATTAGTAATATTTGGATCTATTATGTTCTTTATTACAGCAGGAATGGTGATTGCAACAAATCCAACTAGGATTATTACTTTAATTAAAACAATAATATTCTGTGATTTCCCAGTCTCCTTTACCCCAACTAAATTAATGACTGTGGAAAGGATAATTAGAACAGCAGCGAAAACACCTGAAATGAGATTTGCATGTGGTGAACCTTCAGGAAGAACCATATGAGCAAAAAATGATCCGAAAGTATAAGCATAAAGAGAACAAGAAGCGAGATATCCTGTCCAGAGTAGCCACCCAAAAGCTCCTCCGAAATATTTCCCAAAAGCTTCTTTTGCAAAGGTATAACTTCCACCGGCAGATTGGAAACGTAAGGCTAGCTTTGTGTAAGAATAACCAATAAGAATAGCTAAGACACCGCCAAAAGCAAAAGAAAGTATTGCTGCTGGACCTGCAAAGCCTGCTGCAATCCCTAGAACACTGAAAACTCCTCCACCTATAGTTCCACCTAAACCGATGCTTAATGCTTCCTTAAAACCAAGTTCTCGAGATAATTCTCTTTCAGAGACAATGCCAGTCTCAGAGACGCCATGAGTATGAGAACTACTTTGGTCTTCTTTTCGCTTTAATTCGAGCTGACCATTTGACTCATGGGGGGATTCATCCATTGTTTTAACCTACCTTTTAATTCTGATTTCGGCATTAAATCTTCTTTATGTTTTTCCTTTATTGTTAAAAATCTACGCTTCAGTTAAAATTGACTCAACACGCTTCCTTATGAAAAATAACTAACACCGGGCATTTACTTTTCTGATAGATGATATTTGTATCAGTTCCAAATAAACCAAAGAATCTCCTGGGAACATAGGGAACACCCATAATGGATAAATCGGCATTCTCTTTGTTAAGATAATAACTGACAGATCGACCAACATCACGACCGATAATTGCTTTTGTTTTCATAGGCCAAAGTAACATAGTGCTATACATACCTGCTTGCTTCACAAAATCCTTCTCTTCTTGAATAATCAATCTATCATCATCAGAAATGATTGGAACGGTTTCAGGAACAGTAATAACATGAAGCAAAGTTATATCTGCATCTCGAGTTTCACCTGCATTAGCAATAGCAATTGCTATTTGGACTGCTGATACTTCACAGGGATTATTGGATCCGATGGGAACGACGATTTTTCTTGGGGACACATGAGAACCATAAGTCACCCAATCCTTAATCGGTGAACGAATAATCATAACAGAAACTCTACTTCGACGAGCAACTCGTTCAGCAATACTGCCTGCGAATCTTTGGAAAAGCCCTTTCCTTCTACTCATCATAATTACGAGTTTGGGAGATAATGCACGAATTTCCTTAATAATGACATTATCAGGTCTTGACCTAGGATTATGATCTTTAATGTCGATTTCTAATTTCACGTTTAATTCTTGGGATTTCTCTTTTAACCACTCAATCTCTTTGAGAAAGAACTCTTCGGATCTCTTAGATTTATTTGCTATATGAAAAACATGCAAGTTGGTTCCAAAATACTCAGCTGTTACCAGAGCAATAAACATTGCATCACGTTCAGAGGGATACCCCATTAATGGGAGGAATATCGTATCACCGGGAGCACTAAATAATCCAGAATCTAATGAAATTTCACTACTCATCGTGTATTGTATCTCCTATACCGCTTTGCAAATTAGAACCTACGCAAGGGCATAGACGGATGTAAATTAATCTTCCTACACTAAAATATATTTACCTCTAGAAATAATATTTTATGACCATAAAAGTCACATAAGCAAAGGTTTTTTATTGAAAATTCTTAACTTAAGATAATTTCAAAAGAAAGCTAGTTGAAGGAAGGAAACTTTTGGCAGACACAATAGCAACATCAAGCTTCGATTTTCTTTTTAAAACCATAGTGGTAGGTGATGGTGCTGTTGGGAAAACTGCGATTACTTTTCGATATGCAGTAGGTAAATTCCAAGAAAACTACAAAATGACCATTGGAGTAGATTTCACTATAAAACGAGAAAAAGTGAAAGACAAGGAAGTAAAAGTACAGGTCTGGGATACTGGTGGTCAAGAAAAATTCTCAAAAATACGTCCATTATATTATCGAGGAGCTCTCGGAGGACTAGTTGTTTTTGATGTTACCTCAAGAGAATCATTTGAGCATTTGGATGGTTGGATGGAGGAAATTCAAACGAATTGCACAAAAATACCAATTATTATAGTGGGGAATAAAATAGATCTGAAGAATCGCAAAATAACAAAGGAAGAAGCGAGAAAATACGCTGCAAAGATATCTAAACAAATGGGTTATAAAATCCCATATCTAGAAACCTCTGCGAAAACAGGTGAAACCATAAAGAAAGTCTTTCGCAAATTGATTGAATCGATGGTTGGAGATGCAGAAGAATCTATGAGAAGGAAAGAAGCAGCTAAAAAAGAAAAGAAGAAGAAAAAATAAGCAAGAGAAGCGTTCTTAAAATAAGAACCCTTCCACCAAGTTTCCCTCGGCTTTTGAATAGTGAACGAAATTTCTATGGACCAGAGTCTAGTAGTGGTGGGGCTTCATCTGGGGGTCCAATAGTTAATGTGGTTGTTACCCAGAGGATCATCATTGCACCGAAAAGCAAGATCGCACTCAATCGTTTGTTTTTGAAGAGTTTTTTCATTTTATTCATTGACCTCCGTAAGGAGAAATTTTCTCAAGTGAACCCTAGGATTTTTTATTTAAAAAGATACAAATCTCAAAATTCGGAGCTAAAAAGAAGAAAAGAAAAAAAATTAGCGTAAGAAAAAAGGCTTCATCCTTTTCTCTTAAACTTCGATTGATTAAATTGAACTATTTTGACATACTTACTAATTTTAGAAGATGTTCCCATTCTTTGTCGACTTCTGCTTGGAATCTTGCGATTAAGTCATCGCGTTTTTCTGGTCTGAATAAGTGTCTAAATCTTCCTTGACCCTTCATATATTCTTCAATTGGAAGTTTTCTTTCAGGTCTGTTGGCTATAGCTTTGCTTTTTGGATTGAGAACGTATTCTTTACCGTCGTAAACTTCGTAGAGTGGGAAGTAACAAGAATCAATTGCTTGTTGCGCTATTTTAACTGATAATTCCTCTGGGAATCTCCAGCCTCTTGGGCATGGCATATCAATCAAAAGGAACGCTGGTCCATCGACATCAAGTGCTCTTCTTACTTTAGTCATCATATCACGATGAGCTGCTGGGGAAGCTGTTGCGACATACTGCACTTTGTGAGCAGCAGCAATTGCTACAAGATCTTTTCTCCATTGAACTTTTCCAGGAATAACTTTTCCTGCAGGGGAAGTTGTAGTTGCAGCATACATTGGGGTTCCACCTGAACGCTGAATACCAGTGTTCATGTAGGCACCATTAGTGTAACAGATGTAAACAAAATCGTGTCCTCGTTCTAAAGCTCCACTGAGAGATTGTAACCCAATATCATAAGTTCCACCGTCACCGGCGAAAGCAATGATATCTGGCATCTTCTCTAGTTTGCCTTTTCGAATCATTACACGATAAGCTGCTTCTGCTCCGGAAGCGGTTGCAGCAACGTTTTCAAATGCATTGTGAAACCATGGAACTCTCCAAGCGGTAAATGGATAAACAGTTGTAGCGACTTCCAAACAACCTGTTGCATGGAAAATACAAACATTATCAGGTTCGGTAACAAGAGTGGCACATCGAGCGATAGTCCCTGCGGTACAACCAGCACAAAGTCTGTGACCGGGAGCTAAGCGATCTTCTTTTCTCATGAGTTCCTTTGCTTTTGGAATTCTTACTTTCTTTAATTCTTCAGTAGTAACCATTTGTTTTAGCCTCCTATTTTCTCAAACCAATCCATTCGACCGGCACAACTTTTTCTGCACCTTTGTTCTTGAGTACTTGTTTGTAGATGTACTCATAGTCTTCAACTAGGACATCTCTTCCACCGATTCCTGCGATGAAACCGAAAATCTGTGGTCGATCCTTGTAATCATATAAACTTGTCTTGATGTCAGTGTAAAGAGCTGCTCCTGGAGCACCGAAGGTTAAATCTCGGTCAATAACTCCTATAGCATCAACATCTTTCAAAGCCTTAGCAAGATCATCAGCAGGGAATGGTCGAAAAGTTTTCACTTTGAGCATACCTACTTTCTCACCAGCTTTTCGAAGTCTATCAACTACGAATTTAGTGGTGCCAGAAAGTGCGCCCATAGTAACAAGAGCTGTTTCAGCATCTTCCATTTGGTATGATTCAACTTGATCGTAATAACGACCGGTTTTCTCACCAAACTCCTTGAAAGCTTCTGGAATAACTTTTCGAGCGGCTGTCATAGCTAATTCTTGTTGATACTTGACTTCCATATAATAATCAGGAAGAGCAAGTAAACCAGAAGAAACGGGATTACCAGGGATTGTTGGATGCTTCATAACACGCTCAGGTAAGAAATCTTGAGAGAATTTCCTATCTAGTGGGAAAACACCTTCGAGAGCATGGGTTATAATAAATCCGTCTAATCCAAACATAGCAGGAAGGGAAACGCCTGGGTGCTCTGCAATTTTGAACGCCAAGAAAGTATTGTCATAAGCTTCTTGCGCGGTTTCAGAGAACATAGAAATCCAACCTGTATCTCGACACATAGTTTGATCAGTTAATTCTCCATGAATGTTAATTGGTCCAGCGAGAGCTCGGTTTGCAACAGACATAACGATTGGCAACCTTGAAGCAGCAGCAATGAAGAGAATTTCATACATCAAAGCAACTCCTTGACTGGCAGAAGCAGTAAAGACTCTTGCACCAGTAGCACTAGCACCAACACAAGCACTCATAGCGCTGTGTTCAGATTCAACACAAACAAACTCAGTATCTACTTCGCCATCGTGAACAAAATCACTGAAATGTTCTACAATGATAGTTTGTGGGGTGATCGGATATGCAGCAACAACATCAGGATTGATAACTGCAGCAGCATTTGCAACAGCTTCGTCCCCAGTCATGCCGATTCTTTTACCTTTAGTAACTTTAGTTTTAGTCATGTGTGATCACCTATTGAGTTAAATCCTTCATTTCAATAGCATCTGAAGGGCATTCTTCCGCACAGATACCGCAGCCTTTACAATAATCGAAATCCATCACTGGGATTTCTTCATCATCCATTGTTATGGCTGAGTCAGGACAGAGGAAGAAACAAGTAGTACATTTTGTGCATGCTTCGCGGTCAACGACTGCCTTAAATGCACTCCAATCACCTGTTTTGAAGAATTTAGAGGATCCGGGATAAGGTACAGATCCACCCATGGGGAGTTTTTCGTACCCCCACTTCTCCTTTATCCATTCTTGCATTTCTTTATCGGAAAGGGTATTCTTGGTCATTCACTTTCGACCTCTTTGAACGCTCGCTTAATAGCTTTAACGTTTTTCTCGCCAACTACACCTGGAAAACGAGTAGCAGTAGCTTCACAAACATTGTCTAACTCAACAAATTTTGTGACTTTTACTAAAGCTCCAAGCATAACAGTGTTAGTAATTGGTCGACCTAGTTCTTCGTTAGCAATTTTGGTAGCATCAACTTTGTGATAAGCAACTTTTTGCTTGATACCAATTTTGCTTTTCAGCTCGTCCATTGAACCTGCAAAATTTGCAATGACAATTCCTCCATCTTTCAAGCCTTTACCAAGATCAACAGTCCCAATTAAAGTGGGGTCAAGAATCACAATAATATCGGGGTAGTGAATCTCTGTTTTGATGGTAAACACTGCCGGAGAAATACGAGTGAACCCTTCAATGGGTGCACCGGCTCGTTCAGGACCAAAAGCTGGAAACGCGTGGACAAATTTATCTTCGACGAGGGCGGCTTCTGCAGCAATTCTTGATGCAGTTACTACTCCTTGTCCTCCACGTCCATGGAATCGTATATCAGTTATGTTATCTCCAACCAATTTTGGTTCACACTCTGAGTGTATTTTTTCTTTTATTTGGTATAATTTAGAAATGAAGCATACATAGCTTCATTTCTTGCATCTTAAAAAATGTTATATGTTTTTTAATATTGTTCTTCCATCGTTATTTGTTAAATTTTACCTTTCATTAAAGTGTTGTAGTTTTACACCCAAATCCCTGTAAAACCAAGGATTGTCCTAGTTAAACTAAATGTGCCTAATATTAGTGTTGCAATTCCAACAAAAATCTTGAGCCATCTATTCTCCACAGATTTCGTTGTTAATGCAGCTAGTGGAGCAGATAACACAGCACCACAAATTAGGAAGGGGGCCAAACCTAAATAACCCCAATCTACTGGAACGCCACTAGTTGAACTTTTTATGACTGTAGTTAGAATATAAGCTGAAGCTCCTACAAAACATATAATTCCTTCAGACAAAGAAGTAGATGCAATGGCATTTTTCCCTTCTCTACCTGAAAGGATTTGACCTGAAACAGCCAATGGGCCATACCCTCCTCCTGAAATGCCTTTATTGAAACCAGCAACAGCTCCAATTGTAATGATTCTTTTTAATGAGAATCTTATTTGTTTTCTTCTTAAAGCTAAAATCAAAATTCCCATTCCAAAAACCATTAAACCAATGTATATTTTTACACCAAATTTAAAATTTACATTATAGCCATAAGTAGCAGAGACGATAGAAGATATTAAAGTACCGAGAATACCAAAGATTACTAGAATGTAAATTACTTGTGTGTCAAGAGTAAGCTCTTGTATTCGTTCTTTCAAACTTTTTTTGTGAGGAATTGAAATCCCACCACTAACTTCATATGGTAAATTAGAGGTTGAATTTGATTTAACACTTTCAGTATCCATACTCATTTTCTTCTTCAATTGTCTTTTATGACCTAAGGTCATATTCTTAAACAATGCATGAAATATCGCAGAAACTATACCAGTCACAAATTCAGAGATAAGAACAGCAGGAACAATTTCTACTGCTTCATAACCCATTAATAATAATACTGGGGTAAGAGTAGTGCCATAACCCATACCCAAGGATGAGTCCATAAATTCAAAAAGAAATGCCATAATTACTATTATTATTATTATCCAACTTAATTCAATAGGGTAAGCCATGCTATAGTCCTCTTTATGTATTAACACACTTTTTCCTTATGACGAGTGATAATTCCTATTAGGAAATCAAAGGGACTAGAAATGATAGCTTATATATGCTTGTTCCTAAGATAATTAGTTTTGATTTTCTTAAACAAATTATTAAAATAAAATCATTGGAAATGCAACAATAAAATGCTTACTGTTTTTTAATTTTGTACTATAATCGTTATTTGTCTATGTTTTGATGTTAAATCAAAATTCTGGTTATTTCTTATAGTGTATACAAAAACATTTTAAGACCATTTTCAGCAAAGCTGATTAAAGCTTAAAACAGTTAGAAATTATTAAACGATTCCAACAGTGGGTAGATTTGTCAGAAGAAGACATCATTAAATTAAAAGAAATACGTTTGCAATTATATCAAGGGTACTATAAAGAAGCAATGCTCTCCCTAAATGTTGCTATAAAAGATAAGAAGAAACCGCTGGAATTCTGTTTACAATATATGCTTCTAAAGTCTAGGCTTCTGATTAAACTAGGACAATATGATGAGTGCTTATCACTTGTAACTGAGGTTTTAGATAAATTAATTCAAGATTGGGATTTGTTTTGCAAAATCGATTTCCTACTCCAGAAAGCAGAAGCTTTAGAGCAATTAGCAGATTTTGATGAAGAATTCAAGATTATTCTTATCATCGAGGATTTAATATCCAAAATCGAAATACAACCTGAAAAAATCGATAATTGGTTAGGGCATTTACACAAACTAAAAGGATGGTATAATGTTAATAAGACCAATTTTGATGAAGCCTATGACCACTTGAAACTCAGTCAAGAAATTTTTGAAAGAATTGAAGATAAGGAAAATGAAGCAGAAGTTGCCTATCTATTGGGTAGTTTACATTTGAGAAAAGGGGAACGAGATGAAGGATTACTACAATATCAGAAAAATTTGAAGCTCAGAGAGGAGATTGGTAATCAAGAAGATATTGCATTAGCATTAAGATATATTGGTGTGTTTTATTCCTTTAATCGAGATTTTCCAGAAGCACTTTCATACTTTGATAGAAGCTTACCAATTCTAGAGAAGAGTGAGAATAAACGACATCGTGGGAATCTATACAATTCCATAGGACTCACTTATTACAATCTCGGTGATATTAACAAAGCAAGTGAATACTACGAACTCGCTTTGTTCTACCTTCAACAAGTTGGTAGTAAACAACAAATTGCGTATCTTATGTCCAACATCGGGTCGGTAGAGCGGCTTCGAGGTAATTTAAAGAAAGCTCTTGAAGCACATTTACAATGTTTAGAATTTTTTGATGAAGTTAATAGTACTCAAAATATTGGAGCCCAACTCCTCTATATTGGAAAAACTTACATGAAAATGGGTGAACACAAAAAAGCACAATCATTTCTTAAGCAAGCACTTGAATTTCGAAGAAAAACAAAAAACAATAGTTTCATAGCTAATGGATTATATACTCTGATCAGTTACTACACATTCACTAGCAATTTAGAAGAAGCACGAAAGCACTTTCAAGAATTAAGAAAAATAAATGAACAAGAAGAAAATCCATTAATAGTTCAACGAACAAAAATTGCTGAAGCACTCATTCTGAAACTTGATAATAGAAGTAAAAGCAGGGTAAGAGCTGAAGAGCTCCTAGAACAAGTTATTGATATGGAATTAATCGATTTTAATTTGTATTTGGATGCTATGCTTAATCTATGTGAATTATATGTGGTTGAAATCAAATTAACTGGGAATAAAGAAGTTCTCAAAGATATAAGGGTATTACTAGAAAAATTATTTGTTATTGCTATGCAACAACAATCGTTTTGGGTTCTCGCCCAAGTTCATTGGATACAAGCGCATCTCGCACTCATTGATTGGGATATCAATAAAGCTCAGAAATCCTTAACTGAAGCACAAATCATTGCGGAAGAAAAAGGATTCAACCATCTAGCAAAACGCATCTCACAAGAATTTGATAAAACTTTGAACCAAATGGATTTATGGGAGCAATTACGAGAAAACAATGCATCTATAATTGAGCGAATTGAAGTTACACAATTAGATGATCTCTTGGGCAAATTAAAACAACAGATTTTTGATCTTGATGATTTACCTGCAGAACAACCGGTTATGCTCCTTATTTTAAAACAGACTGGTCAACCAATCTACAATAAGAATTTTGTGTCAAGTAACTTTAGCAAAGACGAAGCGTTACTCAGTGGTTTCATTAGTTCAATTAATGCTTTCTTTAAAGAGGTGTTTGAAACCACTGGCTCAATCGAGAGAATAAAACACCAAGATCTAACTGTTTTACTAAAACCAGTTGAATCAATTCTCTTTTGCTATGTGTTTAAAGGGCAATCATATTCAGCTATAAAGAAATTGGAAGAATTTATTCTACTCTTACAAGTAGAAAAAGAAGACACTTGGAGAGCTCTCCTTGAACAGATTGATACATCTGTACCTTTGGAGGAAAATAAAATAAAAGAATTGGAGAAAGTTATCTCAGATGTTTTTTAGAGAGCTAAATAGAAAAGATCTAGGTTTCTACCAGTGTATATATGTAACTACTCCAATAGATGCTTTTCGTGTTTTCATCGTATATCATTGTTTCTCCAACAAAAGCTCCACTAATGATTATGATTTCTGTTTCACTTATGGGTTTTAATATTAAATTGGAACCAAGTTTTAGGAGTCCGTTTTCCATTTTAAGCTCATATCTGCCAAAATTATCACCTGTAAAGTAAATTGAAGAATTGCTAGGATAACTAATATATTCACCTAGAAAATTCAGGGCTAAAGATGATATTTCAGTTTCTCCGGGATAAATGGGGGCATACATTCGTGAAATGTTTTCTATTGTAGCAATTAGATATTTATCTTCAATTTCATTACCAGAATAGAATTCAACATCAAAACGACCCACATCAAATAACCAGTGTTTTACTCTGAATCTCGAATTTGTAACCGGAATTAAATCCATATTGAGTCCTAATGCTTTAACCTTTAGTTTGCCAGTCCCTTTCAAATAGACTTCAATAACATCATTTTCAACAACATATTTTCCAGTATAATTAGCTAAAAGTGAGGAATCAATACTAATTGGTGTATAGGAAGAATCATCCTGTAATGTTATCCCAAATTTGGTTTCCAACATTATCTCGAGCATTTCCCATCCAAAGAAATTGATAGGTTCTCCGAATTCAACAGAATTGCCAATTAAGACTACTCCAAGTTTCCTCTCAGGTAGTAAAACCACTAGGGAAAAAGCACCATCACCATCTCCTCCATGATAGACAACTTTTTCGGAATTCTTGAGTGTTCCTGTAAACCAACCAAGACCCATTGTTTGAGTATCCCAAGGTTCTGAAGGGTGTTCCTCAAACATCATCTGTAGAGTTTCATTTGCGATGATTTGAGTGCTTCCAGTTTTCCCTCCTCTAAATACGAACTGAACAAATTCTGCCATATCTTGTAGAGATGAATAAAGATTTCCCGAAGCTAAACTAATTATATCAGAAAGTTCGATGGGGTGATTTTCACCTTTCTCGTTGTAATAGCCAACTGCAATGTCATCTGATGGTGAAACGTCTTGTGCTAAGAAACTGCTTTGATTCATTCCAATTTCCCTTAGTAAATCATCTCTCATATAGTATGGAAAAACATTAGGTCTTAGGAGCTCGATAATTCTGCCAAGAATGTTATATGCTACATTGGAATATTTGAATCTGTATCCTGTTGGAAAAGCAAGATAAGAGTTTTTAAGAGAGCCAACTAGATCTCGCAAAATATTGACTCCGGAATCAAAATACCAATACGGTAGGTTACCATTGCGCGGAAGACCAGAACGATGAGTTAATAACGATCGAATAGTTATCGAGGTATTATCTTGGAAGCGACTTTTAATAGAGAAATCAGGAATATAATCTGTTATCGGAGCATCCAAATCAACTAATCCTTCATTGTAAAGACGCATTATCTCTATTGCAGTGAAAACTTTCGCAATAGAACCCATTCGATAAACCGTTTCTGGTGTTGTGAGAATATTTTCTTCCAGGTTAGCATAACCATATGAGTTCTGCATTATAATATCTTGATCATCAATAAGAGCAACAGAAATACCCGGAAGATCGTTTTTCTTCATAATTTCTTTTACTTTATATTCAGCATAATCAATTGCATAGGAGTAATCGTTTAGTGAGAGTGTTTTAGGTTTAACTGGAGGATAAGGTCGCATTACAACTGATGGAACTATAATTATTATCGGAATTAATATTGAAGAAATAATTAGGGATAGTTTCTTTTTGGAAATTTGGTTAGGAATTTTCAGTCCCGCCTTTAAAGGGGAAAGGGGGGATATATATGTAATACCTAATCATAGGTCTTGAAATTCACTAATTGGTTGATAATCTAGATCAAAACCAAAATGCCTTGGACCAAATATATTGAGCCCTTTCTTTGTATACCAAATAGGAGCATTTGCCCCTCCAAGAACTACAACCTCTCTATCTTTTGTGAAATCGTCACCCCAAGGTGTCAGTCCTTCACCTGTTTGTTTATCCACAATACAAATCAAATCTGGAGATGTAACGAATGGTTTCTCATTTTTCCAAGTGATGAGATATTCATTCTTGAACCATACTTTGAATTGGTCTTTCTCCTCATTTGTAATTATCACATCGCCTATTACAAATCCCCCTTCATCTTTGACATCAAATTGCTTGACTTTCCCATCAAATAGTATAGAACCATTTAATGCTTGTTTTATTGGTATTATTGGATCACTCCCTGATGCTCTTACTTCCCTCAGAGCTGTGCCCAGATTCTTTGATTTACTCAAAGTATTAGGTATAGCTGCTTTCTTGTATTCACTCCACCTATGGGGACAGCGTGCCACTCCCACAGACCCACCTGATTGGACAGCCATAGTTCTCGCCAAAGTTTCCGCTCTTTGATCAGTAATTGTGTCTTTCAGAATCATTTCATCTCCAAATTTAGAAGCAATTGCTAAAGGGGTTATAGAAAGACCAGCAACGTTACTAGTAGAAATACTAATTTCTGGTTTCGCTCGCCCACAAAGATCACCATCAAGCATATTAATCCCAAACTGGGCTGAAACCATAATTGGAACAAGGAAATTTCCAGCGCCAATTTCAGTTGAAATGAGTGTGTGTAGAGGAACTTCTAAGTAATCTTGGAGGAGTTTTGTTGCAGCAACCATTGGATGACGAGTAACCGGATCTAAATGTTCCACTAGTTGCAAGCATTCTGGGGAAGCTCGACCGCCCACCATTCCGGAAACACACAGAACAGCTTCGTCAGGAACGTCTTTTGGATCAATGACTTTCACCTTCATTCCATGTTCCAGAATGTAATTAACTCGTACTCGGGCAATAGATTCCTCTCCTCCACCGCCGCATCCAAGGATTTTCGCTCCAATAATAACATCTTCGAAGTCTTCTTCTGTTTTAAGTTGCACAATAGACACCCCATGTTATTGTAATTATTATTACTATAATTTCACATTTGTAACTTTCTCAAAAAACACCCAATTACTCGGAGTAATTCACTAGTACTCTTGCATGTACCTACTAGAACGCTTTTATTAAACAAAGATAACATGATTGCGGAAAATGGGATTATATCGAGAACTCTCGATCACTGAAAGCAACGATTACATTGATTGCAGTGTTTTATTGGAGAATTATACACAAAAAACAGGAAACTAAGAAAAACAAAAAATAGTGGAGCAAAAAACACATGGCATTCTTTCTAAGACTATTCAGAAAAAAGAAACAAGCAAACATGACAATAT
>DAOVPS010000031.1:0-20694 GCA_030629105.1 Candidatus Heimdallarchaeota archaeon | reverse complement strand
CTTTCTGACCAGCTACTTATGCTCCAGTGATTAGAGCGAATTTTATTCTTGCTTGTTCGTAATCTTTTCTTATTTTTTGTTGGATTTTTTGTTTGGTTCTGTTCATTTTTTTTCTTCTCCGAGTTTTGTTCTTAATTATACTACTACCTAGAACATATATAAAGCGGATTCACTTTTTAGAGACTCAAAAACAAGTTTCAATTTGAGGTCACAAGATGTGACTAAAAGAAAGAAAAACGCGTCAAATCCTTTTTTCCATTGTATAAACTTCTGTTTTTTCAGTAAAACCTAGTTTATCATATAATCGATTAGCTCCTTGAGTGTTGGCTGCACCAAGAATAACTATAGCTGAGGGATTGTATTTCTTTACCCGGTTTAATCCTTCACATATTACTGCAGAAGCTAATCCAAGTTTCCTATGGTTAGGATGAGTTCCTACTGGTTCGATTTCTACAATTTTGCTAATAGGATCTAATCTGAATGTAGCAAATGCTGCGAATTCACTATTTGGTGCTACTGCAATGATATCAAGATTTTTATTATAGAATGTTGCAGATGAATACATCTTGAATAATTTCTCAGTCATCTTCAAGCAATGCGGAAAAACTGATCCCATAACTTCACGGTACTTTTTGAAATCTTGCTTGATATTAACACCTCTTATTATGTACCCCTCCGGGAGATTATAATTGGGAACAGACATGTCAACTGATCGCACTCGAGTATATTCCTCCACGTTAAGATTTTCATATCCTAGATCAACGAGAAGTGACAAGCGATTTTCATCAGAACCCAAAACATAGAATCTAGAAATAACAGAAGAATTGTTCTTAGTTGTATTCAATTGCTCTTCAATCCAAAGAACTAATTCCTTTTCCATGTACTTATGCTCAGGATGAATTTGTATCCAATTTGCACCTGAATCGTTTAAGATGGTTACTGCTACAATCTCTCGAGTATTAGGATCGGATTCATCACTAAATTCCCATATTTTTACAAACTCATCTTCTTCAACTTGATATTCTGCACCACAAGCACCAAACTTCCTATTCTCAAATCTAGTTGGAGCCCAATTATGAAATGAATTTGTTAGTGCATATGTTTTACTAAGGAACCTCTGAATAGCTTCAAAGTCTTTCTCCCAAGTAAAGGAACGCATTACAATTGGCATAACTAATAAGAATAATTCCAGCAATTAAAAGAGTATTCAATAAATTCTCGATTTTACTAGCAATAAAAAAAGAGAGATTAGAAGAGAGTTTTCTCTTCCGCCTGAGGGTTTATCATTAGCACTCGTTCATTCATTGCTTTTTGCCAAATATATTCGGTATAAATGTAATAGAAACTCAATACCACACCTACTAATAAGCAGGCTGCTCCCAAACCAATGAATAATCCCATCAACCATATCAAATTGAATACAATTGGAAGTGCTATTAGATTCAATAAAACTGAACCAATTATCAGCGTGGATACCATTGTAATTAATAAGCCTATTTGCTTCTTCCCTGATATTGGCATAGTCTGATTTTTCATAGAACTATATTCCAGATAGTTGTAGAATTTATCATATTTCCAATATCTTACAATAATTATGAAAAACGGAATGAAGGCAGATAGAACTAGATAAAGGATTATATTATCTTTATTCGTTTCTAATGATGGTCCTTCTTTATGAGGTCTTGCTAGTTCTAAGTTATTCATATCCTCAAAATTGAAGTATAAATAGACCATATATAATGGACTAGCAACCATAGAGAGTAACCACCAAATTAAGAAATTCCTTCGAACCAATAGAGGTGCACTGGGTTGATAAGGTGCCGGTTGAGGTTCAAGTGTCGGAATGCTCTTCACTACTAGTTGATCAAGAGCCGACCCACAGTTCATACAAAACGTATGATCATCTTGATTCTTATTTCCACATTCTGGGCAATATTTCAAATTTTTTCTCCTCAAATAACATAAACTAAATCCTAGATGTTATTTGAGCTTGTAAGTATTTAAAGTGTATCAATTCAAATATGCCTTGTTAGCAATTACCTGCCACTTCAACATGTTCATACTATTGTGGTATGTTTATATTGAAAAAAGAAGGGGGAGAAACCAACAAATAATCTTATTGTTGGTATTTTCTTCCGTTTGTTGGGAATCCTTTGACTCCTATCATTATTGTTCGGACTATATTCATAATAAAAACAAAAAGAATAATACAAAATATTGTCACTGAGAAAATTATTAGTAAAAGATCAACTTCTACTCCTGGGAGAAGAACCTGCAAAGTATCCATTAATATTGCTTCTCTGTCGTATAATGCGATGAAAAATGGTATATTTACTAATGTGGGGACTATGTGGGCTATGTTTAGAATTTGTTGTATGCGTTCACGATAACCAATTATAGCTTGGATGAGCCTAATAATACTGGCAACTAAAAGTAAAATTCCTACTACTGCTAACCATCTAATGAAGTCAGTTGTAATATAATTCCCATAAAAGGCCTAAAAATAACTGCTGGTAAAGTTAGCAAAAATACCCCTGCAATTATTCCTGTAATTCCTATTATAAGGAATTCACCTCTTCTAAAGAATTTAAATTGTCTTTTTGCAATTGGTACTGTCTTCTGTGTTACTCTTGGTTCAGTAGACTGGGTCTGTTCTTGAACCGGTCTTCGTGAGATAGTAATACGTATGAAATCTTCAGGCAATAATCCCTGCATTGATAGTCCTACAAAAATAAAAGTTACTACATTGAATGTTATCAATAAACCAAGAGATAAACCAATGGCGAAATTCTTTGCAATTTCACTGGCTGAATCAATCCCAATTGAAAAGATCAATGTGAGTATTGTTACAACAAAACTTAATGCACTCGCTCCTGCTAGTGTTTTCCAATACCATGGAAATAATTCTTCGGTAATGAAGATTTTCGGTTTACCTCTGTGTCTATATTCTCTAGCAATATCTTTTGGCGTGCCCATTTCCGAAATAACAAACTGAATCTGAATAGCAGTTGGATCTTGTCCTTGAGCTAATTCAGTTGCTTTATCCCAAATATGATCTTCTAATTCATCAATTATATCTTGGACATCCTTTCTTTGGTCTTTCACCCAATGAGGGAGTTTCTTTCTTACTTCATCTAAATAATTACGAATAATTGTTTTCTGTTCTATCAAATTGTCATTCATTATCTATTCCTCTGTTTGATTAAATCTTCGATAAAAAATCCGCAAATTTCGCAGAAATTGGTAAGCTCATCTAATTTGATCTTATTAGCACAATTAGGACAAAACATAAACTTGTCTTCTGGCAATTTAATCTCAAAATCAGTCAATGGTGAGACAGCTTCTAATACTTTGGAGAAGAAGCCAGTCATATGATTTAGTAATTTTTTACCATCTGCTGTCAAATAATAGTATCTTCTTGAACGGCCGCCTTGACTCTTTCTTTCAGATCTAAGAATACCATCTTTTTCCATTTTCTTCAATAATGGATATAAGGTTCCTTCATCAATTATCAGGATATTATTAGTCTCTTCTTGAATCATCTTTACTAATTGATAACCATAGACTCCTTCTTCTGAAAATCGCTTAATGATTTGTAATATTGCAACAGTAGAAATTCCTCTTAGTAATTCCGATTCAAAACTTTCGACATATCCTCGATAATGAACATCTGCGATGAGAGCATTAGGGTGGAATGTTCTTACTTTTTTTAACATTTTGAGCCACTTTTTTTTTGTTTTTAGTAAGTTTAATTGACTAAATCAAATCTACTAAGTGTAACTTAGTAAGTTACTCTATATAAATATATTGATTAGAATTAGAAAAACATTTTGATTTGCTGGAAAGGAAAAAAAAGTACTTCTTAAAAGATAAATGGAATACTATACATCTAGGTATCCCAGAAAGTTTTATTCTTTCGATAAGTCAGTAATTAGAAATAAATTGATCATTCATATTGTACGTGAGAACTAAGCCTTAGATTTAATCCTTCTAACAAATAGAATTATCCCAACTAAAACTAAAGGTGAACTAAAAACCAGTACCCATTTTATATAAGTCATTGGAGGAATTTGCATGTATTTATCCTTCCAATCGGAGCTAGGATACATCATTTCTGGATTATATACATCTTCGAAATCAATGATAAAGAAGTATAATTCATCATAATTTGAATATCTTAAAACATACATGAAATTGTCTGAGATATCTCCTTTGTAAAAATACCCATCAATATCATCTACAAAATTCCACTCATTTATTAGAAAAAGATTTCCTATATCCTCTACACTGTAAATTTCAATTGTATTATTCCCTATAGCAAAGAGATTTGAATTTAATAAACAAACATCATTGATGAAAATATCACTATGAATAGTACTAGTTAATTCTGGAGAAGATTCGTTTGCAATACTGAACATCATTAAACCTTCAGTATGAGCAATACATAATGACTCATTATTTAAGAAAAAGCTATCAATAATTATGCTCTTCTCTAAGAGTGAATCACTCCATCCACCAATTGTTAATAAGGTAGTATTATCTACTGCATCTACAATATCAAATCCTGTTGCATTTGTTTTGTAATTCTTTAATAAAAAGATCGATTCGTTTTTAACAAAGATATTAATATAAGGAGTAAAAGAGAAATAATGCGTTTGTTCTATTTTAAGCTGAGATAAATTAGAGCAATTTATAATGAAGAGAGCTGAATTCTCCATATATTCTAGTAGATTATTATCACAAAAAAGGCTAAAACCAAGGATATAAACTATTTCTTTTTCAACATAGATTTTGCTGTCTAAAATAAAGAAATTACATTCTAGCTCTAAATATCCTAAAGGTACCAAATTTTGAGGATCATTTACATCGATGATCATTAAATAAGTTGAATAGACACCATTTACACAATAATAAAGTGTATTATTTAATACAAAATAACTTATACCAAATAAATTATCACTTACAAAAATTTCTTTTATAAAACTTGGTTCCATTGCATTAGAACAATCAAGTAATTGTATGCTTCCTTCGCCCTTCATCCTTAAATAAGCAATAGACTCATTTGTAACGATTTTGTCATAATCAATGATTTCTACATAAGAGGAGTTAATTTCTTTATAAAATGCACCAGACAAAGAACTAAGTAACAGAGGTAATATGAGGAAAATGTTCTTTTGTCTTCGGTTCATCCTCTAAGCCTTCTTTTACCTTTAACTCATAAATTCTGATATCACTTACAATACATAAGAACTAGGATTGATAATGTATGCATTAATCTGGGAAATCAACTTTTTTAGAAGAAATTAAAAGAGAAGAAACACGCTATATCTTCTTTTCTAAAGTATGTATTTCCGTTTTTTCTTTTAGTTCCTAAAAGCTGCGAACATATAAGGATTATAAATTCAGTCTACTCTTTAGAATTTATTACTACATCACTTATATTTGTTAAAATGATATTAATTGATAGAACAACTTGGGGGATTATTATGACCACTAAAAAAATAACCACCAAATTATTAGTAATTATTTTATTGATTACTTCTTTCACTCCTCTAATATCTTCAGCAGAAAAACCTGATATACTGTATGAACGAAACATTAAACCTGAGACAACAAAGAACTGGACTTTCATGCTTTATTTCGGTGCAGATACTCGAGATGATTATGTAACATCCAGTTTGGATAATTCCGGAAATTGGCTTGCAGCAGCAATGTTGACAACTATGACTTATTTGGAGTGGTATGATATACTTGCATCTTCTACATCAAATCTAAATATTATAGCGATGTTTGATCATCCATATACTCCTGGAGATCCCAATGGTCGTGCGAAAATCTATGATATTAGAACCACTGGTAGAATTGAATTAGTTGATTATGGTCCAAAGAATATGGGACATCCATCAACATTGAGTGATTTCATTGATTATTGTAAAACTAATTTTCCAGCTGATAATTATGCTCTGACATTATCCGATCATGGACGTGGCTATGCTGGTCTAATTTATGATTATCATGCCCCACATGAATCTTGGGATTATGCTTTAGGTGATTGTCTGTCCGTACCTGAAGTTGAGCTTGCATTATCTTCAGCAGGTGGAGTAGATGTGCTCATGCTAGATATTTGTCAAGGCGGCTCCTACGAGCTTATGTGGCAATTAAGAGGTGAAGCTCGTTATGTTGTTGCTGGGGAAACCTTGCAGACCCATAAAGCGCTTTATCATCCTCGAGATATTTTGTATACTTTAAGTAGAGACACTACTATGACTGCTCTAGAATTAGCCCAAGTTGCTTATGATTTTGCAGTCGCTCCAGATAGAGTGCCTTCCGATCCTTATTATTCTGCTCAATGGCCTACTGCTACACTTTACGAATTAAATCGCTTTGATGCGATACCCATCACTGGTGGGTATAGCTTATTCTATGCTTTCACAAAGCTTACTGAATATTTGTACAATGAAGTACTAAATAATCTCACTTATGCTCGTGAGGTATTCATCCCACTAAGAAATCAATTATCTTATCCAACATCAGCATTTAAATCGAAAGCAATGTTGGTTGATCTTGGAGATTTTGTAACAACATTATTGGAGCATTCAGATGAATTCCACTATCAAACTGAGATTGAAAACTATGGTGGAGAAGTTTTAGCTCGTCTTGTTCCAGGTTCCATAGGTCCTATTCGAAGTCATGCCTACAAACCAGCCTATGTTGGCAAAAATCTAACTGGATTCAGTATATGCTTCCCAGATACAAGTGATATGTATCAAGAATATTTGTATGCTAACTTGTATGATGAATTTGTTATTTCAGATGCTACTTTTTGGGATGAATTCATATTCAGTATTTATCCACCAGGATACAATTTCCTTGACATTCCTATACCTGAATTTTTCGAGGAAATTCAATTTTTCATGGGACCAATTGATCCAACAATTCATTTAGATATCTATATCGATGCTGCTCAATATGAACAACCAATGCATATAGGATATGCAGGTCCAATTACTAGCACAGGTATTGGTATGGGTCTAGAAGTAGATATAGAAGGTGCTTCATTCGAGGATACACTTGTTCAAGGTTCAACAATGGTTCGAATACCTGTTTCGAGCATTCCAAGTTTCTCTAAAAGCTCACCTCAAGACATTCAAGTAGTAGTAAATGCTTCAACTGCTGCCAGTGCTACTCAAGACGTCAATTTAACTGTACGGCACGTTGATTCTACAGGTATACTGTGGGAAGATTCCATGACTTCTGAAATTCAAGTGGGTCAAGTGATAAGTACAAATGTTTCATCAAATGATGAATGGACTGAGTGGGAGGAGCTAGCTCCACCTTTACCTACAAAGAGATTTAGTGGTATAGATACTACAACAGCTTCGGTTTCGATAATCTTCATTACTGTAGTAACTATTCTAATCTTTAGAAGAAAGAAGAAACTGTAGAACCTAAAATCCTTAAAAAATGATTTTACTCTGCACAATTTTTGTCTCTCGAAAATCCTATAAACAGATAGGAAACTAAGATATACGTAATTGGTAATTAAATTCCTTGGTGCTTTCATGTTAAAAAGAATCATTAAATCCCTAGTTAAAACACTCATTCTTGGAACCATTATCTTTTGTTTGTTTCTAAATCTCTCATTCGGTTCTAGTACAAGACCATCTGAGTTAGCTCCTGCTAATACAACTTTGCCAACTGATTTGGGTTCACCAATCAAACCGATTCTACTCCCTAGAGCTTCTTCTATAATATTTTCTCAAGTGTACGAAATTAATGATGATTTTATTGGAGGTAGTTCTGGTGATGATGATAACATTGTAGATGCTGGGGAAACTATCGAGTTACGATTACAATTAGAAAATAACGGAGATCAAATGGTTACAGATGTTTATGCTAATTTAACCTCTACTAATCCCTTTGTTTCCATAAGTTCCTCTAATCAATCCTTTATTCAGATTTTAGTAGGCCAGACTAGTATATCTACTTCCTATTACATAATTGAATTTGATAGCATCTTGAATGCAAGTGATATTATTGATTTTGACTTAGAAATAACCGCAAATGAAGGAATTTGGTTTGATTCCTTTCCTCTTACTATTATTGGGGTGCCCGATCCAATTTATTATGGACATATTGTTTCCAGTGAATCTAATGGTGACTTGAATGCCGATAACGATGATGTTATTGATCCAGGTGAATTTATACAAGTTCGTCTGTATTCAGAGAATCAAGGTAATAGTATTTTCTTCAATGTTTATGGTTATTTGTCAACATCAGATCCTTTTGTAACAATCACTGATGATTATGGTTATTTTGGGACGATTTATGGAGAAGGTGATATTGAGTATGGGTCTTTTTCATTAGATATCAGTGGTGCATGTCCTGTTTTACACACTATATCCTTTAATTTATCACTTGTTGATGATTTCAGTAACTGGTGGAATTTTAGTCTAGATATTGTTGTTAGTGGATTCCCTGAATATGAACTTACAAATATCAACTTCCTAGAATATTCGGGTGATGGTGATTTATACATGGATGCTGGAGAAGCTTGGCATGCTGAAATGACTATTCGAAATATAGGAAATGCTATAGGAGTAGCCGTTGATGTCTATCTTGGTTCTAATGAAACATTTGTTGAATTTAATTACCTCAATGACCACAACGTTACCTTTGGCAATATAGAAGCAGGTTTTTCAGATTACGCAGAAAGTACATATGATTGGCGATTCACTGTCTCAGATCAAGCTTCAGAAGATCAGCAACTAGCTTTCTTTGTCTCAATTACAGATACCAGTGGGCAACAAGCTGCTGTTTTTAATACCTCTGCTCAAGTTGTTGGAGTTGCAAATTACGAGTTAAATTATTTTGAAATAGTAGAAGACTGCTATTACTCCGAAGATTGTAATGGTATAATAGATGCGGGAGATACTTATACAGCTAATATAAGCATTTCAAATGTTGGTGAAGCAACCGGTAATGAGATATTAATTTATCTTTACTCGAGTGATGAGTATGTAGAATTCTATTACGATAATGGTTCTTCATATGATTTTGACTCTTTAGATGAAGGAATGACTGCTTCGTACTATGGGTACTATTATTGGGAATTCACTATTTCAGAAAAAGCAAAAACTGGTCATATCCTCAATTTCACGATTGTTGTGGTGGATTCATCACTTAGAGAATGGCATTTTTCAGAAAGTATTATGGTTGCAGATGGTCCAAATACCTTTTATTTTACGCCGATGGGTAAAGCGATGATCTTTGGTGGGTCCTTAGCATTTATTGTATTCTGCATATTTCCGTATGTTAGGAAGCGCATCAAGTCCACTCATACAGGTTTTGGTCTAAGAGACAATTTCAAAGAATATCGAGACGACCGAAAGAAAAAACGATCTAAGAAACGAAAGCAACGAAATAAAGAACGTGCACAAAAACTGAAACAGAGAGAAGCAATACGACAAAAACAAGAAAGAGAAAGAATAGCTGATATAAATGCTAATGAAAAGAAATTATTAGAGAAATTCGAATCCATACTCGAGATGTCTGAGAGTGTGAATACTTCTCAAGTCGCAAAGAGTTTAGGATTATCAAAATCACAATTATTCGAAAAACTTATCCGATGGCAAGAAATGCTTCCATTCAAAATAGATGGAGAATTCATAGAGGTAGATGATACAATTGATTTCACACAATCTGTAAGAGAAAGTATTGCTGAAATGTCAAAATACTATTCATGCTATCAATGTGGTTTTCCAATCGAGAGAAGTACTGAAGTATGTTCTGACTGTAAAAGTGATATCCCAATTTGTGTGGTTTGCAAACTTCCGATTTCCTTTGGTGATGATATTGGTAGTTGTTCTCTTTGTGAAGCAACAGGTCATTTGACTCACTTGCAGGAATGGGTGAAAACACAAGGAAAGTGTCCAGTCTGCTTGCAGAAACTACCTGTAGAAGGGATAATACCAACGGAAACAAAACAGAAGAAGAAATAAAGCTTCATTTTAGATTTTTCTTTTTTCTGTTACTAGCTTTATTGTATTTTGTTGATGCATTCTAGTTTTCATTTCTTAATGATTGGTATCCATACTTCGTGATAATCGTCTGCAGGAATTTTCCCACTTTTGATCCAATCCAATGGGTAAACTACATAATAACCTGTGAATTGATTATTTTCTCGATAATCAAGTTCATTTATTTTCTTAAAAGTATTAGGTGATGAGACAATTGATCCTTCTTCACCATTCTTTTCTTTGAAAATCGCCATTTCTGATTTACTAAGATCCCAGTAGCAAAGCCCAGTTTCATTATCCCTCTCAAATTCTTCTAGTGTTTTTACCAGAATTCCTGCGAAAAATAATCGTCTAAATTTATCTATCCAATGCCAATAACCAATAGCTAAATTCTCCTCTGCTACAGTAGGGATTACATTAATTTGTTTGTAAACCTTCTTCCAGAGTTCATTCATCTCTTCTACAAAATCCGATTCAGGCTTATGAGCAATTACTGCTTGAATACCAACAAGTTTTACATCTTTGATTTCAATTCTTAAATCATTCATTTCTTTCACCAATTTTTGATTTAGTATTAACTAATTTAACTATATAAAACAGAGAAGAATAAAATTGCTAGTTATTTATTCAAGTTCAATATCAATTTCTTCTAATTTTCTAAAGATTTCCTATTCGTTCATTGTTTTTGATGATATATAGAACTGAATGTAAATTTTACGAGTAATTGCTTTAAAAATAAAAAGTATAGAAGGTTTAGATTATTGCCTTCTATTTCTTCGATTTTTCTGTATAATAAAGAAAGTGCCAATTGGTAGTAGTAGAACTATCACTGATAGGTTGATTCCTGTTGGTGATGTTACTGTTGGGGTGATTTCTTCTAGGTTTGCAGTTAATTCGTAGAGTTGTCTAAATGCCAAAAATGCTTCGAGATAGTTCATTGATTGTAATGCTGTTACGCCCTCAGTAATAGTCTGATCTATTTGTGCAAGAATTGTTATATTATGAAGTGGATTCTCACGATAACCATCTATAGCCGGTTTGTTTCGATTATAAACTACTTGACTTGAAGTTCGATAAAGAGAATCTTTCAAGAACACACTGAAATAAGCTGTTCCTTCTGAATAGTAGCTCATCACATCTCTCATAAATCCTCCAGTTCCTTCCACTGCATCATTGGTTATTTCAGCATGAGCGAATCCTAATACGTGTCCTAATTCATGCACGAGAAGAGTTGTTACACCAGATCGAGGTGTAATTCCATCAGTAGCATAATAACGATTAAGATCTTTATAGCAGACAACGTTTCCACTGCCACCTAATCCTGTAAATTCTCTATATTCTCCATAAGCCCAAGCTACCATTGATACATTTTGTAGGAGGAGGATCCAAGAAGTAAATGTTGTATCTCCTTTACTGGTATTGAAATAGCTATCTCTAATGGCTTCGAATCCATAGAATATATTTATACCATCAAGATATGTCCAATCTGCTCGGTACCAGGGGTACGATCCTAATTCTGCTACTCCTAATTTGCTATCGTTGACAATTTGTTCTAAATCTGATTTCTCAGATAACTCCACCCAGGTATCTTCAAACGTTATATTGGCTACCTCTTGGGGCACAACGTATTCAAAAGCATCTTCCATAATTTCTTCGTGATATATCCATTGAAGATCTTCTTCACTATATCCATGAGCTGCTTCGTCATTAATGAACAGCACTTGGGCACTTACTTCTCTTTGATTGTATAATAACCCATCACCACGACCTCCGACATCAGAGACAATATCATTCAGAAAATCAGTCAAGTAGGTATTAAGATGAGTGGTAAAATCGGGAGTTCCTGGAGTATCTCCAGCAAGATAAGTGTCTAAATCAACATTGATATAATCAAATTCACCTTCGTTTACATCTGGATTCCACCAAATATCTGTCCATTTTGTATACCATTGGTGAGAATAAGGATCTGCAAAGAATATTCTATTCTGGAATCCCCAACAAGGATAGGGGAACTCGACGTCAGGGTTAAGATCATTATCCCATTCTAAACGCCACCAATCGGTTGTGGCATTTGAATCAGGGTCCACCTCATCAATTTCAAACCAATGCTCAAAACTATGATCAGTAGTATCAAATCTAGATTGATTCAAGAAGTAAATGGAATAACTTGGATCCGCTGAAACAAATCCTCTATTAGTATCTAAATATTGTTCAACAGCCTCACCATCAATTGCTCTTCCTTCTTGTTCATAGAAAATAGACTTTCTCTCACCAGTTGATTCTTGTAGGTTTAACTGAGTGGCATTTAATGCACTGGTATTACTGTTCCAAGAATTAGTATCGATAAAAGAATTAAGATCTATTTCATAACTCTCCGAAGTAAAATGAAAATTGAACTCCAAAGTGATTTGTAGATCTAGAAGAGAGTCATATTCTTCAGTGACTTCATTCCAAAGATAATCAACACCAAGATAGTATTCTGAAGTGGTCAAACCATTATTTATCAAAGTAAGATCAATATATTCTTCATTATATCCTGCAAAAACTACATCGATAGGAACTGTAATATGTGCTATTGGAATCTCCCCTATCTCAAAATCGGTATCCAGTAAATTATCATACCCAGAAGAGTGGATAGAAATCCTTGCTAAGGAAAAACCAAAAAAAAGAAAGATAATGAGAAATGATAGTTTTGTTTTTTTACCAAATATAAAATCCATTTGTACTCTCTTAGTCAAACTAAATCACCTTGAGGATGAATATTCTTCGAATAAATTCTTTTGAAATTATTTAAACGTCTATATAGAACTTGGTTTTTTGTGTGAAGAAATATCATTTACCTATACTCACAAAACCAAGAGCTACTGATACTTATTAAAATCAAGTTATTTGTTTAAACTTGAGGAGTTGTTTACATGGAGAATAAATTTCCAGAAAGCAAGTTATCAGAAAAAGAACAAACCATTTTGGGTGTCTTGTATAGTATTGAGTTAAATCCCAAAGATTCTGAAACAAAAGAATATTTCATTGGTGAGAAAAGAATAAAGCTGAATGTTGAGGGCATTTTGTCAGTGAGTAAACATCGTATTGGAGAAGATATCGACATACTGTCTTCGATTCTTGATACCCTTCTTACTAAGAACTTGATTAACATCAGCAAAAAAATATATTCATTAACTGAGGAAGGAAGCAGAATAGGCAAGAAGATTAAATCTAAATGGTTCAGTGAGTTCTATGACAAGCTCCTTTTACGTTGTGCAAAAAGCCAAGCATATGCTAAATTCTGTGAATTAGTGTATGGTGAAAATCTTGTGCAATTCAATGTAATTGATATGCAGCAATTAAATATGATGCTTGAGAAATTAGAGTTAAATTCTAATGATGAAGTGCTGGATTTAGGGTGTGGTCTTGGAAAAATAACTGAATATCTTGCTGATAAAACTGGTGCAAGTATAACAGGAATTGATTTCTCACAAAAAAGTATTCAATATGCAAAAATGAATACAAAAGGAAATGAAAAATTAAGGTTCGAAGTACAGGATATTAATGAATTGAATTATCCATCAAACACTTTTGATGCAATCATTGCTCTAGATGTACTTTATTGGGTTGATGATTTAGAACCAGTTATTAAAACATTAAAAGATATTTTGAAACCAAATGGTAGAATGGGTATTTTTTATGTCCAATTTCAAAACCAGGAAAATCTGATAGAACCATTGGAATCAGAAAATACTAAATTAGCTAAATTCTTGGATCAAAATAATTATACGTATGAAGTAGAAGACATAAGTCAAAAAGCTGTCGAAATCTGGGAACGAAAAATTGCTGTCGGAAAAGAACTACGGGCACAATTTCTAAGTGAAGGTAATCAAGATATTATTGATACTAGAGTGGCAGGTGGTCTTGATGTAATCAAAAAATTTGAAACAAAACAACAAAAACGCTATTTCTTTTATGTAAAATATAAATAAACACTAGTTAGTATTAATAGGATACCTACTAACAGGTGGTAATCACTATTTCAAAAGAAGAGAAGAAAGATGAATTAAAAGAGTTCAGAGGGATTCAATTACTCAAGAGTGAAATTCAAGTTTTGGAAGCAATTGAAAAATTAATCGGGAAAGAACTCGCAATTGTGGATTTCTTTGAAATAGGTACAATAGGTGCAATAGTAAAAAATGGCCAAGTTATAGGACTCAGTCTCTATCGTTGTGGCTTATCAACTATTCCAGAAATTCTTGGTAATTTAAAATCGTTGCAGATATTAGCCCTAAGATATAATTCTGGTATAACTCTCCCAAAAACAATAAGTAATTTGAAAGCACTTAAAATTCTGATTCTCAGATATTGTCACTTAAAATCCCTCCCAGAAGAAATAGGTGATCTTGTATCACTTATAGAATTAAATTTAAGTAGAAATGGCTTAACTAAACTCCCCGAGTCAATCGGCAACCTCACTTCTCTAAAAGAATTAAATTTAATGCGGAATTATATAACAGAGCTACCAGAATCTATCGGTAAGTTAACTTCTCTAGTAGATCTCCTTCTATTTGGTAATCAAATAAGCTACATTCCAGAATCAATTGGAAATCTGACATTAATTACTGAACTAAGCTTTTACATGGGAAGAAATTTGGAATCTCTACCGGAGTCCATAGGTAATCTTGTATCATTAAGAGAATTTAATGTGCACCGAAATAAATTGACAGTTCTTCCGGAATCATTTGGTAATCTAAAATCACTTAGAAAACTAATTTTGAGTAGTAATCAACTAACAAGTCTACCTGAATCCTTGAGCAAATTAACAGAACTCTATGAATTAAACATTGAAGGTAATAATTTTACAACTCATCTAGAATCAATTGAAAATTGGATTAAATCTTTAGAAGAGAAGGGATGTGAAGTCTCTCGATAGTAACAGAAATTTGTAGGATGATCTATTATTTGTACTAGTACTTTTTACTCGCGCTTTTTCTTCTTAGCAATCATGACTACTGTGACTGTTGTCAATATTAGTACTACAGGAATTCCTATGCTCAATCCCAGAATTAATCCTAGATTGTCTATTCCGCCGTTTGTTGGTGGACCATCATCAATCCCAAATATTAATGCTGGTAAATTATAACCTACTAATTCTGTATGGTAGTCATAGTCAATTGCTAAAGCAGATCCATTTGAGTTGCCATCTAGAGTTCCCATTAATCTGAAACCCAACATAGCGTTATTGGTTTTATTATATGCAAATTGATAATGATGCTCAACATCTACTGACATCATAAATAATTGACCACCGTCTGTAACATTTTGCTGGATTACTCCATACAAATAATACTCCAAGTAGAACTCTGTTGTTGAATTAGTATAAGTTGCATTAGTATATGCAAAAGCAGTTTCTGGTGAAATCAAATAGGTTTGATTAATAGATTCTTCAACAAAATTAACCATGTTCGCCCAAGTAAAGGTACCATTGTTTATGAAAGGTATAAATTCATATCCAGGATCGATTTCTAATGTGGTTTCATTCCAATCTGAAGTGTTATAATAGATATCTAGGAACGATTGAGGAAAAATTGTGTATGAATAATGATCTAAAAGATCTCCAATTAAATTATTGCTTCCAATTTCTGAATAACCATCAGCTGATATATTATATTGTATACTTAAGAATGGGAAACTAGTAATGTTGAAATTCACAGTAGTTCCTTGATCAAAGTGTTGACTATCAATTTCAAATCCTTGCGCATTAGCAGTTGTATTACCAATGGTAAAATCATTCTCACATTTTATTATCTCAAAATCAAATGCCTCATTGATAGCACCATCATATGCATCAATTGTTGCAGTTCCAGATACTAATAATAAACTGGCTATTATTAAACTGACAGCTAAGGAATACCTCTTCTTCAAACTCTTTCACCTTAATTGCTGTTTTCAAGGTAATTACTAGATTAAAATCTATCTTTTGGTGAAAATGAAAAAATATTAACTGAAGCAAATTAAAAGCAAAGTTATATTAGTTGTATAGCATAATTTCTGATTGATTACAATGGTAAAAGCAATAGTACTCTACAATACACGTACTGGTAGTACAGAGAAAGTTGCAAAGAAAATTGCTGAAGGATTAGATGCAGAATATAGAAGCAACAAAAACATTCCTGATTTAAAGGAATATGATTTAGTGGTTACAGGATCATGGGTTATAATGGGAATGTTAAGTTTTGCTGGGAAGAGATATCTAAGAAAACTGCGTCGAAAGAACATTGCTGGAAAGAAGATTGCTCTATTCTTTACAAGTGGTTCACCAGATGATATCAATCCTTTCACTAAAGATAGTGATAATCCAAAAACAACAAGACAAATTATGTTTGAGTCTATGGAGAAAGTTCTAACAAAGAATAAAGAAATTACAATCCTCCAAGATCGTTTCTATTGCAAGGGTATAGTAAAAATGACTAAGAAAGGTGAAGTAAAGGCTAATCCTGATCACCCGATTGAGGAAGACCTTGCTCAAGCAAAAGCATTTGGAGAACAATTGAAAAAGCAACTTACTTGAGTTATTTACTGTAATTTCAAGAGTGGTCTAAAGCTATTAGATTAAACCATTCTTGCTTATTTTCTGTGTTTTTAATGAAAGAGATCAAGTTTACGGGATCATATTACGATATAGGTTACAATAATGGAAAGTATCTTATCCCAGAGAAAAAAAACGGCTTTCCACCGAAATTTTCCCAAGAAAATCTTGAGAAATCGAAAGCTTTTGAGAAAGAGTTGCGAGATCTTACCCCAGATTTACTCGAGGAAGTAAGGGGAGTGGCAGATGGGTGTGGAGTTGATTATCAAGTCGTCTTAGCTTTTGAATTCACCCCTTACAGATTGAAGCCACAATGCTTAGTTTTTGGTATCACAGGTGAACATACCAAGTCAGGTGATCCGTTATTAGTTAGAAATCATGAGTGGTTAGAAGAAGACAGTAAGAGCTTACGAGTAATGACAGTCAAACCAAAAAAGAAACTAGCTAGCTATGGTTTCACATTTAGTTGGTCATTAACTTCGCGATACGGAGGTATAAATGAATCTGGCTTAGCAATATCTTCTGCTTCAGCATCATTCAAATATACAAGTCCAGGTATAGCGTTTAATGCAGCCAAAAGATGGATTCTAGATAACTGTAAAACAACCGAAGAAGCTGTGGAATTCATAAAAGATCTGCCTAAAGTTTGGGGAACAAATTATCTAATGATAGACAGAAATGAAACCATTGCAAAATTAGAAACTCATAAAGAAAAGACAATAGTCACCTATCCTAAGGATTTTGACTTGATAACAATGACATACGAATCAGCTGAGATGAGGAAATTGAATCCAAATGAATCACCAAATGTACTAAAATTATTTGATACAAGAAGGAAATTCTTAGACAACTGGTTTGCAAAGAACAAGGGTTCCATAACAGAACAATCAATTTATGAGATTCTGAAGGATTGTGAAAACAAACTACATTATCATGACAAAGCTCCAGATGGAACCTATGGAACTTGCTGGTCTTATATTCTTTCTCCAAAGTCAAATAAAGCATTGATTAGTTTAGGTCCTCCTTGTAAGAATGAGTTTTCTCCAAATACTATTGATTTCGACTCTATCCCAGCAAAATAATTGTAGATTAATCTCCACATCTTTTTTCCCTCATAAACAGTTTCTAAACTATCTTGAGAGATTGTTTAATAAAAAACACGTCTATTGTATATTTAGAAAAGGTACAAGGTAGATGCATTGATGAAGCAGAAGAATAATTATTTAACAATCGGATTAATGTTTGTTTTCATTTTTTCAACTCTACAATCAGTTCATGGAAATCAAGTTTCTTGGAACGAAGGGAGTGAATACGCTTGGATAACATATTCAAGTTTTGGGTCTCATTATGAAAATGAGACTACTACTTGGGATGATTACTATTTCACCCTTAATCACAGATTAGAATCAAAAATACTGGATATAAATTCCTTGGAAAAAGAAGTGAGTCTTCAAGAATCTTGGTATTTCACTCCTAGTTCTGATGATCCATTTAAAGTACAAGAGGTTGAAAAATCATA
Source organism: Candidatus Heimdallarchaeota archaeon (assembly GCA_030629105.1). GTDB lineage: Archaea > Asgardarchaeota > Heimdallarchaeia > JABLTI01 > JABLTI01 > JABLTI01. The sequence continues at coordinate 2,582 of DAOVPS010000031.1, read as the reverse complement.
TGACTTAATTGGTGGCTTAGCGAGTAAAGACTTTAATAGTTTATTTTATTTCATTTATGAGTTTGATGATGTTGAAAATGAAACATATTTGAGTGATGTTCAGGTAAACAACGGTGAAACCCGATTTCCTATTAGGTACTTTTGCACTGCAGATTGGGGTATAACAAACATTCTTATACAAGCAGTTTTTGACAATTCGACTGTTATTGATACTGTCAATGGAACAGAAATTACTTTTCAGGATTTATTAGATAATTGTACTTACTTCATTATGGGAGAAAGTGATTATACTACTGGTTTAGACAAAATGGTCCTAACAAATAACCATTGGGCAGCAACATTTGATTATTCTGGCTTGCTCGAAGCTCGAGGTCCTGAAATAACTTCATTTGAGGTTGAGGAAGCAAATGCTACATTCGTGTTAAGATATTCTGAAGGTGGTGTGCTGGAGGAATTCTATAAACTAAACAAAATAATTATTGAAATAAACAATAATTACACCTACCATCAATATAATACTAGACACTACACTTTGACAGAATCAAATCCGACAAGGAGTTTACTAATGAGAATAATTCCTGCAGTAGTTATTGGAGTAGTTGTAATTGTCTCAATAATTCTAGTAGTTAGAATTCTAAAGAAGAGAAGAATTTAGAGAAAAACTCCTCTTCTGATATAATTTTATTTACTTCTTTTACTACATTATACTTGATAATAATGAATATGAGAGATCCAAAATTAGTAGCTTTGCTCTACAATGAATGTATAAATGCTCGAAATTTGAACGGAGTAATTGAATTAATGGCTGCAAATTACCAGTTCATTGATACAAAGAATCGAGTAGAAAAGAGAGAAAAAATGGAAACAAGCTGGAAAGAGTTCTTCGAAAAATATCCTGATTATGTTAATATCTTTCATTCAGTTATCTCTCGAGAAAACTTCGTTATTTTGCAAGGCTATTTGGAATGCTCGTATGAACCTCTTGATGGTCCAGCTATTTGGACTGCTAAAATTGAGAATGATCAAATTACGGAATGGCGTATTTATGATGATACTGAAGAAAATCGTATATTTCTAAAAATTATCTGAATTATTACTTTGAGTATTCTAGCTTTGGCAAAACCGTTTTCACTAATTTAGCGATTTTCGGTGCGATGATCACTCTACAATATCCTTGGTTCGGGTTTTTCTCGAAGTATTGCTGATGATATTCTTCAGCTTTGTAGAATTCTTCAAGTTCTCCTACTTCTGTTACAATAAGTTGTTCCCAATTCTTCTGTGCGTCTTTAATAGCTGCTTGAATTATCTTTTCATCTTTGGGAGTTGAGTAGAGGATTATTGAACGGTACTGTGTTCCAATATCATTACCTTGTCTATTGCGCGTAGTTGGATCATGCATTTGAAAGAAAACCTCGAGTATTGTCTTCAAGGCAATAATTTCGGGATTGTAGGTTACTTTTACAACCTCAGCATGACTAGTTCTACCTGAAACGACGTCATCATAGGATGGATTCTTTGTTGAACCACCAGCATAACCAGATGTGACTTCTACATCTTTTATTCGGTTGTAAACTGCTTCAATGCACCAGAAACAACCCCCTCCTAGAACAATTTCTTTCTTGTCTGTAATATTACTCAACTCAAATGAATATTATTTTCTAGAACTTTAAAGTTGATTAATTATAATCTTTAATTCAATGAAGATTGGACCTATGAATGTTAACTATTTCTTCCAGAGTTCAAATTTAAAGGGATCAAACCTAGTAATGATTAGAGCAGAAAGAGAAAAATCGTAGCATTCATAGTTAAATTAAAAGCTGAATGTGAAATCATAGCAGGAAAAATAGATTCACTTTTCTCTCGACAAAGAGTAAATAATCCACTCACCCCTGCCATTAGGAAGAACCACAACAATCCTGTCCAAGGTTGAAACTCCCACCCAGTTGATGATTGATAAGATATACCATAATGAAAGATATGGATCAACGCAAAGGCAAGACTATTAATGATCCCAGCACGCCAAACTGCATCTGTTTTTTTGAATGCTTCATGAATCATACCTCTGAATAATAATTCTTCTCCAACAGGACTGAAGATAATTGCTGGAAAAGTAACGATGGGAAAAAGCACAGCAGTAGACATCAAAGCACGGTCTTCTTCTGAGATTACTTGATTTAATAATGAGATATACCAGTGTTCATTTGTATTTCCGAAAATACCCCATCCAATAAAGTAAACAAGGAAAGCAGCTCCTACTCCTAATAAAAATCCCCAAAGAATCCACCAAGGTATCTCTATTTTCTTTATACCAAGGACTTTCCATCCGGCTCTCGAGTAAAAAATGAATGGTAAAGGCCACATTAAACCAAACCCTACTAAGATAATTATACGTATACTTTCTGGACCTAGACTCCCAACTCCTCTAATAACGAAAAAAAGAACATATAATACAATAATCAATATCCATTCTTTTGGAAAAATGCGTTGAACCTTTGGTCTTAATATTGAATCCACTTTTATTATCTCATGAGTTCCTTCTACAGAATTAATACTCATTCATTTTCACCTTTTTATAAAAGAAT
>DAOVPS010000223.1:0-3522 GCA_030629105.1 Candidatus Heimdallarchaeota archaeon | reverse complement strand
TTTATGTTAAAGTTATGTGGGTAGATGAAACTCATGAATTTGCCCCAAGTGTTGAAGGTACATACATTAATTTTGCATTGGGATTGATCTTTGAAGAAGATGAAACAATTACAGTTGGTGAAGGATTAGTTTCCACAGATTATATTATACCAGCTGGTTCAGCAACACCTAGCGTAGTCTTAGGTGCTTTACCACATTGGAATTCAACATTCGGCGATGGTCCAGCATTATTCTTTATTAATGATGACTATGCCACTCATTCAGCTCTTTTAGGAGCTATTGGATTTACAATTACAGATACAGTTGATACTTACTCAGTAACCTTTGTCAATGGTACTGGAGAAATATCTGGTACATGGAGAAAATCTGATGGAATTTGTACTCACTTAATTTATGATGATATCTTCTTTATGGGTCAAGACTTCACTGGATTTACTTTTGAAATTTCATTAGACTCTAAAGAATATAATCCATTACCAGTCTCAAATGGTGATGTTATTTCATTCGATGTCGATATCGCCGATATTTCAGTAACTGGTACTGGTGATCTCTACGCTGCTATTAATCAAACAGATTTGAACAGTGTTATTTCTGAAGCTGATGCTCTCGTTGGAGAAACAATGATGAGTATCATTGTTACAGATGTTAGAGGATGCTATTATAAGGCTGATACTTACTTCCGTAATTTTGAAACCGGTGTGCTCGAAAAAAGTACTACTCCTGTAGTATTCAACGGATTCTTTGGATCCATAACTGCTGGTGATGACCCATTCTATGGTGGTGCTCCTTATGACTTTTCAGAAGGAATTGCTCCAGCAATTACACCTGATTGGAGAATTTACGAAGGCTATATGATCCTTGGTGATACCATAGTCGGTGTTTATATGGATGAACTTATGGATGCCCTTGATCCTCCAGCAGACGAACTTATCTTCCACGCAATCGAAGGCGGATTTGCACTAAAACAAAAAGGTGGTTATTATTACTTCCAAGAAGCAGCAAATGTTCAAGTTGAAAACAACCTTACTATTGGATCAATCATGCCAGAAGTTGCTTATGATACAGGAGCTACTTATACACTAGAGGAAAATGGATACATATGCTACACAGACACAGGTATAGGAGCAGCAATTTACATTAGAGCAGAAATTGATATTGAAGTTTATGATTCTTCCACTTCTTACGATACTGGAACCATACATGGTGAAGTTGACTTCAAAATCAGAAATCCAAACTATAATCCCCCTGAAATCATTAATAACAACATACTTCCTGGTTTCACCTGGTTTATTGCCATTCCAACAATTCTTGGTTTAGCAGCAATCGGTTTAATCATTAGAAGACGAAGATAATTAGTCTATTAAGTGCGATTTACTTCGCACTCTACTCTCTTTTTTTTATTGATTTATCTCGCAAGAGGTAAGAATTAAAAAGTTATAACTACATTTCTTCCTTGTAGAATATTTAATGTTTAGGAGCATACGTCTTAACTATGTCGACAAATCTTAGTCCTGAAGCCAAACTAGCGGAACAGGAATATAATGAAGCTAGTACTATAGAAGATAAAATCAACAAGCTAGAGAAATTCATATCCCTTGTTCCTAAGCATAAAGCTACTGAAAAATTGGTTGCTCGATTAAGAAGCCGATTAGTAAAGTTAAAATCAGATTTAGAGGAGAATAAGAGAAGGCTAAAGTCTCTCTCTAAAGGTCCTACCTGGGTTATTCCAAAAGAAGGAGATGCCCAAGTTTCTCTCATCGGTGTTGCAAACTCTGGCAAGTCACAGTTAATGAGAATACTCACAGGCTCTAATACAAAAGTAGGTGACTACCCTTATACTACTGAAAAACCTGAACCTGGGGTACTAGATTGTGATGGGGCGATTATTCAATTAATTGATCTACCAAGTATTTTTCCAAATATACGTACAGAATCAAAAAATGGTGCCATGCTTTTATCACAAATACGAGCCTCTGACTTGATAGTTTTCGTGATAGATCTCTCTGAGGATCCGAAAAAACAAATGGATATTTTAATAGAAGAGCTATATAATGGTAGTATTCGTGTAAATAAGGAAAAACCACCGATTGAACTTCGTAGAACAGGTTCTGGAGGAGCAATTCTGATTGGTGAAAGCAAAGTAGATGCAACTCGAGAAGAAATCATTGAAATACTACATGATCTTGGGATCTATAATTTCTCTTTAAAATTCTTCAAACCAATGACTTTATCAGATGTTGTTGAAGCACTAGATTATAGCTTAGCTTATAGTAAAGGAATTATTGTTGCTAACAAAGGAGATACAACTGGTTCTAAAGAAAGTTATCAGAAGCTAAAAGAACTTTTTGAGAAGCAATTCATTATTATTCCAGTTAGTGCTACCGAAGATGAAGGCCTGATTCTCTTACAAGAAACAATTTTTCAACAATTAGAACTTGTAAGGATTAAGAGTAAAGAACCGAATGGAGGAATTGCTCCTAAACCTATTGTTCTAAAGAAAGGATCTACAGTTTCTGATATTGCTAAAATAATTCACACAAGATTCTTTGATCATTTCAAGCTAGCAAAAATATACGGTCCAAGTGCAAAATTTGAAGGACAAACCGTTGGTTTAAATCATATTTTGGCAGATGGGGATATAGTTGAGATTTTCGCAGATTGATTCAATACTATATTAGAAATGCAAAGCAACTAACACCAAACATAAGTATACTAGCAATAAATGATGCCCAGAAATTAACATGATCATTTCTAAACCACTCATTTCCTCGCAACAATTTTGTTGGTTCGCCACAGTGTTCTCTTTTTTCCGTTCCTTTCCCACATACTGTACACTCAAAGAATCCTTGTATGGAAGCTCCGAACATGCTGTCAATTATCCCCCCGATAAAACCAAAAATACTTGTTAAGGGGATAAAGAGATAAATTTGCCAAGTTGAAACATCTGGCACAGGACTTTTCCAGAATATTTCAATTACTAATGCAACTAATGTGACAATTAATGCTCCTATAAACGAAGCAGCAGTGCCTTTTAGTGATACTCCTCCAGAAGTTCCTCTATCCACTTTTTTACTGAGATTAAGAATCCAATATGGTTGATCATTAGATAAAATTCCAATTTCTGTTCCCCAAGTATCTGCGTTGACTGTTCCGATTGTTGCTATGAATGCAAAAATAAAAGCATTTGAAATGATGATATTTGTAGATAAAAGAAAGGTTAACAAATAACCTACAGCGAATATGAATCCGCTTAAACCATTTGCCAGAACTTGTGAGGTGTCCCTTTCTCCACCTTTCTCGAATTTGTCCTGGATATCTTTCTTATCCTTCTTACGATAATTAGTCAATATACTACTGGAAATGAAAAATGCAAACAGGAGCACATAGAAAATCGGATGAATCATCCAATATGCTATTCCGAAAAAACCTGCAAGCAGACAAACAAAGAGTGTTAGATGTCTTTTTATCCTAGCCCAAACAAAAATAGGTACGTTTACTCCAATAGCGATGGATAAAGCAATT
>DAOVPS010000136.1:0-9155 GCA_030629105.1 Candidatus Heimdallarchaeota archaeon | reverse complement strand
TAAAGGATCAATGCATTGAAGCTGGGGCAAAGGCTTTCATTTTAAAAGATAATTCTGAAGAATTCGTTAAGGTTATAGAAGAGATATTAAAGTAATGTTTTGGTTAAAAAATAATAGTAAGAGAAAAAACAGGCAAGAAAGAAAAAGTAGTTGGTTCTTACCTGAGTTTTTCTTTAACTTTTCTTGATTTTTTGAGGGATGTTCCAGACCAATTAAGTGAGCTTTACACTGATGCGCCACATTGCTGGCAGTAACGGGTATCCTTTGGTGTTAACGGTGACCCACAAGATTGACAGAAGACTCCATCTTTTTTGTTTGTTGCAGGTTGTTCAGATACTTGAAGCTCTTCAACATTACTTCCTCTTGCACGTCTTTCTTGTTTAGCATTGTAAACTGTAACATGAATCACTCGTATTCCTATACCTGTCGCTCCAAATAACAGAAGAACAGCCATAATTCCTGCTGCTATAATATGACCCCATGGAACTATAGTAACATGAACACTGATATCAACAACGAAAGAATTGCTATTGTAAATTACGAAATAATATGTATCTTCACGAGGTACTTGCAAATTATTAATATTAACATATGCATCTTCATAATAAAATGTTGAATTCAGAATTTCTGGTTCTGGATTTCCAGCATTTACCCACAGTTCAAAATAATTATCATTCATTACAGAAAATATGATATCAGCACCGTCATAGCTGCTAAAATTCTCTGCATCATAGTTTATATATAATCTAGCACCTTCATTGATTTCAAAATTAAAGATCATGTAATCCCCAGGATCAACTACTTCATTGTATGTATCATAGGATTTTACATTTCGTCCAATATTTATTCCTTCAATAGCTCCCACAATTAGACTTCCTACTATTATAACCATCATAACAACTGCGAAATCATTGAAGTATGTTTTTCTGTTGACCATTTTTTATTCGTTCTCCTCTTGAAAGACCATAAATAATAAATAGTATTAGTTACTACTTGAGTAGTGACCTTTAAATATGTATGCGAATATATTATATTTAAAGAATTCCTTTCGAAGGAAAGAACATGATTAGTGGTAAAAATGCAAATCGATGATAAACTAGTTGAGGGTCTCACGAGGATTGGCTTGCAGAAATATCAAGCACAAGTGTATATAGCAAGTGTAGTTTTAGGAGACGCAAGTGCTTATCTTATTGCGAAAGAATCCGGTGTTCCAAGATCCAAAGTTTATGAGGTATTAGATGGTTTAGTTGAACTTGGGTTCATGTCCAAAGTTCCTTCGGATAAAGGAATGTTATTCAAAGCCTTACCTCCTGAGAACACTATCGATAATGCAATAACTAATATTGTAAATGTAATCGATGGTGTGAAGAAAGAAATTAAAGTTCTTCAAGAAGATCAAATAGGCAAATCATCCGATCCACCTATAGTAATTTTCAGTAATACTAGTTCTTTGCTAGAGATGCTTGAGGATGGAGAGTTCTACGAGTCTTGGATAGACAATGCTTTAGAAATTGCCATGGATTTGCGAAAGCTCTTATCGAAAAAGAAGTGCGAGATACATACTATTTCTAGTTCGGCACCATTATCTTTTATTTTAGGACCTGTTGATTCATATTTCATTCGTGGTCGCAACGGTTCTTTGTTTATGATTAAATTTTCCAATAATATAATGCAACAAATCCTAGGAATGGTTGAGAAAACCAAACCCGAAACAAAAGAAGAAATTTCTAAAGATAGTGGAGTAAGGATAATTCGCGAAACTGCTATTATAAGTTTAGTAGACAAAATCAAACTAGTTATTCCAGGATATGATTGGAAGACAGAGAAAGTTCTCTTTTGGGGTACAGCTGAAAACATTTCAGGATCGTTTACCAGTAAAACACCTTGTGATTGTTTCATAACTGAAACCCGACTACTAATTAGTGCAGATGATGGGCGTGTCTGGGCTCGAGCGATAAAGTTCATACAAAATATGGAATTAAAAGATAGTACCATAAAACTCACTTTTGGGAAAGTTGGGGGAACAGAAGTTCTTACAATTAGATCTATTGCTTATGCAATCGTTATTAGTAATCTAATAAGTTACATCCTAAAGAAGAAATAAATATGAGCAATAAGGGAAACTGTAAATAACTCTTAGATAGATTATTTTTTAGTTGAAGGGTTATTACAATGATTCCTAAACGGTCACAAAAATTAGGCTTTCTTGTTACTCATGGAACAGATACCATGTCATGGGGATTAAGTGCAATCAGATATATGGTGAAGAATTTACCATCCAATGTAGCAATTACCGGGTCACAAATCCCTTTGAGTTTCAAATTTTCTTCCTCAGATGTTTATCCGAATATAGAAAATTCTATAAAATTATTGACACAACTAACCGGACCAGAGATTTTCGTTGTTTTCAACAATGGTCAAGCAGCTTTCCAAGATGCTCTTTGGAAATTTGACAAATGGTCCCCGGATGCTTTTAGTGGTGAAGAACTCGCGAAAATAGCCCTTGATGAAATTATCATTCGTGGGAGATCTTATCCATTAAATCTTAATCGAAAATTGGATAAATTATTTTTAATTAGGACTGGCGGTACTATTGAATCTGAGGAATCAGAAGAAGGTTTTCTAACTCCTACTGGTAATTTAATTACAGACTTTATTACTGAGAAGTTCAAGCCGTTCTATTCTGAATTTACACCAATATCTTTGATGGCTATTGATTCTTCAGATATGATTCTTGAATCTTGGAAATCAATCGCGAGGAAGATTGCTGAAGAATGCCAGAAAGCTAACTATACAACTTTTTGTGATGACAATTTCAATCCAAGAGTTCAGATTATCTCCACATCACCCTTAATGACAGAACAAGATTACTTGGATGCTTTTGAAAAAGCTGATGGAATCATTTTGAATGCCTTTGGTAGTGGAACGATAAACATAGAAAAAGAATCAGGGTTTTCACCATTACCTGCTATTGAAAAAGCAATTGCTGATGGTAAAGTAGTTGTCATTACTTCCCACACTCCTTTTGGAACGCAAGATTTCATTTACCAAAATGCTTGGGAACCAATTAGAGTAGGAGCTGTTCCTGCGGGAGATTTCAGTATTGCTCATTGTCAAATAAAATTATCATATCTTTTAGGTCATAAAAAAGAAATCGAAAAAGTAGCGAAAAAACATAAAATACCACTAAGTATTCTCATTAAAATCGCATTTCTTTCTGGTGTTGATTTTAGGTCATATTCTAGTAGGAAAAAGTTTGAAAATTTAATAGAATATCAAATCCCTCTAAAAGATCCATTCTTCAATTTACCTTTTGAAATGGGTCTACATAAAATCATTACTTTTCTCGAGAGAAAACAAACACAACAAATAACCATTCAATCATTAGAAGCTTTTGAATTAACATTTGAAAAGTACCTCAAAATTCCAAATAAGAGAAACAAATGGGCTATAATTTTGAAGCCAGATACAGTTGTCGGATCCAATAAATGGGGAGAACTCGTGGATGCATCCAAAAATCTAGCAACAATAACAAATGAGCTTTTAGATTGGAATATTGTTGTTCTTGAATTATCTGAGATTAATTATCAGCAGTTACTCAAGAAAATCGAACAATTATGTGATAAAGAAACCTTTGGTGATTTTCTCAGATCCTTTAGGTATGTTGTTGTTGAAGGTGGAAGGCAATCATTGTATGATTCTGAAAGTTTTGACCAAGTGTCTAATGGCAACTTAACAAAGAAAGATTATCTTCATTTACTTAGAAGTATCATGTTTTCAAGAAATAAAGCAGGATCAAATCCAGCACTTTTTCTGTGTTTAGGACATCAAGGATATGCTGAAATGCTTCGAGATTATTTTGTGCAATTAGTTAAAGACAAGAATAAAATTGGAAAATTACTAGAGAAATATGACGTTAAAGCAAAAGACCATTTTCTCAAAATTATTGAAAAAATCAACTCAATAGGAACCAGTATCACTGTTAAGAGAAGAAACCAAGATGTTATTGCTTCAAGTTTCAAAGATCAATACTTTGCTGTAAAACTAAATGAGCTCCCTGAAATTGGTCTAAAGAAATTACTTGTTTACAAGCCTTCAAAGAACATTGTTCCAGATGAATTACTAAAAGCATATCAAAAAAATGCCAAATTACATGTCGGTTTACTCGAGGATTTCTACGAATTGGAAACACTCGATATAGCTATGCTTCATGGTGATGAAGTGAATGAGGAAGCTATTTTGTTTCTAAACTGGGCATTAAGTCTTTTAGCCAATTTCTCAAGAGCGCATTACAAGATCCTACTAAAGAAATCACAATTATGTGAAATTACTAATTTGCCTATTGGGATAGAAATACCCAGTTCAACAGCTTATAGTATAGAAGAAGATAAACAAGATATACTAACTGAAATAGCAGGTTTAGTTGTTTATTATTACAACCCAAGTACAGGGATTGTAAAGAGAGATTATACCCTACAATTTCATCCTGAGTTATTTGAAGAAATTAGGATTCTCCAAAAAAGAGATTTTGAAAGCAAAACCCTACTGGAATTATCTGATGGAATACAGCTCTTACTCTCTTGCTTACAAGCTGGTTTCATCGAAACATCAAAGAAGTTTTAGTTTTTCTTCTCTTTTTTCTCTTCTTCAGTTGGTTTTTTTGCAACTATCCAAACATATCCTCTTAAATCTCCCGGTCTAAGGAGTCTTTCATCTCGACCAACACTTAGTAGAGTCCAACCTTCAAATATATCTCTTAATTCCTTTTCATAAATGAACTTCATAGGGGGATCGGTTTCAAAATGTGGTGGAATATTTCCTGAATAAGCAACAAATCCTCCTGGTTTTATTGCAACAGCAATTTCTTTCAGTTTCGAAACTGCTTCATCAAATAAATATTGTAATACTTGTACAGATACAATAATATCATAACTTTCTGGTTCTAAAGGTAAATCTTCTATATTCTTCTGTTCTGCTCTCAGTTGTTTTTCTAAACCCAATATTTTCGCTCTTTTGTTAGTAATCTCTATAGCACTTTCTAGAGCATCAATAGCAAAAACATCACAACCAAGATGTGCTAGAAAACAAGCATAACGACCATCACCACAACCAAGATCTAGAGCTTGTAATCCTTTTGCTTTCCCATAGATATTCAAACCTACAACTTGAACAGGTGGAGTGATAAAAGATAGATCTTGTAGTAGCTTTTCAGAACCTTCAAGAATCTTTTTGTGATAGTTATCCCAACCCGTCATCCACTTATCTGGTGCAGGAACATCTAACCAATTTTTCTCAGAATCCATTGTTAAACCCAAGAAATAAACTATTTCTAACTATTTTAAAAGAAGTAAAGCTCTTGGAAATTCAACAAAATAATTTATTAGTTCTATAAATAGCAATTATATTGTGATGAGGAAATGAGTTGGTTTAAAGAAAAAGAAAACTTGTACAAATTTCTTTTGATTTTCGGAATAGTTATGTTGATTCTACCCATAACAATGCAAGTTATTGCAGATTATCGATTAAGAGATAATCAAACAATAATTTTTACTGATATAAACGGAAACTCAATTTTTAACACATACTATCTTGGGGAAAAGAATTTTGGTGTTATGATTTTTCATGGAATGGGTGAAGATCAGACTTCTCTAGATTTATATACTTCTAAATTTTCTCAACAAGGACTACATGTTTTCTGTACGGATTTCTCTGGTCATGGCAGATCTTCTGGATTAATTCCTTCTGGCAATAATAGTGCTAATGAATTAGCCCTACAGGTTCTTCGAGCTAAAGCAAAATTCAAAGAAGTTTCTGGACTTGTGGAATCCGAAATCTTTTTGCTTGGACACTCTATGGGAGCTAGCGGTGTAATGAGAGCAGTAATGATTGATAGCAATCCTGTCAATGGGTGTATTATACTTGGTTCAGCACTTCGTGTAAGTGAAAATAATGAAACAAAAAGCTGGGTGGATGAATTAGGACCAACAAATCCACTCTCAAACATCCTAATAGCAACTGGAACTTGGGATGATGTAGCCCAACCACCCGAAGCAATGAATCTCTATTATAAATTAGCAAATGAAACTGATATTATAAAACCTCAATCGACCTATCGATTAACTTCAGATGGATTAGTAAAAGAAATTAATATTATCAAATACTTGACTCATACTCATGAATCAATGAGTGCCAGATCAGTTCTGAGGATAACTAGGTGGATTGAAATGATTATTCAGAATAAGCATCCAGCTAAAATAGCCTTACCACCATCTGGGTATTATGATTTGCTTATTGCTGGAAATTTCCAAGATCTCCGTATTTTGGGTCTGCTTTTAGAGCTTGGCGGTATTTTTATTATCTTAATTTTTGGAACCAAATTATTGAAACTCAAAAATGAAAAATTACCTGCTGTTGTGAAAGAAGAAAATGAAACAAGTAATCAGCAAGGAGAAGATTCTGAATTAGCAATAACGAATGTTAAGAAATTTATAGGGTATAAGCTCTTAATTTGGTTGGGAGGAGCAGTAATTGCAATTATAATTGCTCTAATTCTTGCTTATTTACCGAATGGCATACCATATTTTACTTTGTTATTTGTTTGTCCCATTTCTGGTTATGGTCTTATGATGTTAATTTTATATTCTTTGGGCAAAATGCCAGGATTAGCAGGTAAATGGCGACCAAAAATTAAACAATTAAAAGAAAAGATGAATTGGCAAATAATACTATTCGGATTAGTTGTGTTTGGTATTATTACAGCTGTTTTTTCATATCTTATCAGCTCATCATTATACCATATTTTTCCTTTGAATATTCGACTCCTCTGGTTAGTTATCTTTACAGTTTTATCAATTCCAGGTTTCTACTTTTTACAAATAGAAACAAAACTCATTCGGAATTATACTGAGGTTAAAGATCATCACACAAAATTAAATTCATTTGCATTTCTTGCACCATTTATTATTGGTAGCTTGTATATTTTGTTCAGTGGAACGATCATCTACTTCATTGATGCCTTGAACGATCTAATTATTCTCTCATTAATCATTTTAGTAGGTAATCTAATGCAGGAAATCTGGAAAAAACCATTCCTGACCGCACTACTACAATCATTTCTGTTATTCTTCCTCTTATTACCTCGAGGTCAAATGGCACTTATCTTCTAGAGGAAAATAAATGAAAACAAGAATTAGAGTATAGATAATCCTTGTTTTTTTGCTTTTCTTTCAACTGGTATTAGGAGTAATCTTGCTACAAAGAAGTATAATATTGTCAAAGCACCAAGTATTACAAATTCTTGCCAAACAGGTAGGAGAGTAATATATTTCTCACCAAACATGAAATGACGCATCAAATCAAAGTTATATGTGAATGGAAAAGCAAGTGTAATATATTTCATTGCTGTTCCAAATCCTTGATTTAAAACCATGAATCCTTGAACTGGTAAGAATGCCCCAAATAAAAACTGAATTAGTTGATGTGTTGTGGAAATTAGTAATCTTGCTTGTCTATACATAATAGCAAGCATGCCAAAATAGATGCCTACAGAAACATTTGAGATCATTGCTAGGAGAGCAACTAATAATGTAAAACCAATTACTGCAAAATTGGTTAATGCACCTGCTAACCATAATGTTAGGATATAGAGAGGGATAAAGAAAATGAAACTAATTATTCCTCTTGCGATAGAAGTTGAAAGCAAGTATCCCATACGTGATGAAGGAGTGACGAAAACAGCTTCTAAAGTTCCATAATGGATATCTTCTTCAATTCTATTTAATGGAGCCCAGGTAGCAATACTTGAGAACAATTGTATTATCGATCCAGTCATCATAAATAGGAAAAGATCTTCTTCATTCAATCCAATTCGAACTAAAACGTCTGGGCTAAAATAATATGCCCCACCAATAATTGCGAAACCTAGAACTAAAGAGATAATTTCCAGCAACATTCCAGTGAAGAATGCTCTGTATCTCATGTAGGTTTTCATATCACGCCAAACGCCTTTGAAGATAACTCTTGTGCTGTGTTGTATACTCAATTTCTTGTCCTCCTAAAGTATTGATAATCCATTTTGTTTTGCTTTCTTCTCAACACGCTTTAGCAAGAAAAATGCTAAAATAATAAACAAAAGAGATGAAGCTGCTAACAAAACATATTCCAACCAAACAGGGAATAATGTAGTATAGGTATCTCCAAACATATAGTATCTGAACAGATCATAGCAGTATGTGTATGGGAACATTTGTGCAATATATTTCAAAACTAAACCCCCGGTTTTATTAATCCCGATGAAGGCTTGAACCGGAACATAGGCTCCACATATGAATTGGAAAATATTACTAAGAAAAATCGCTATTGGTTGTATTCTTCTTATTAAAATAGCAAGCATAGCAAAGAATAATCCGAATGAAATCATACTAATTATTGTTAAAAGCACAACGAGAAGAGTTGTTCCAACAACATACCAATCAGTAAGAACACCATGAACTCCAAGTATAATCAAATAAGAGGGAACAAAGAATAGGAGATTCAAAAGGGAATCCGCTATTGTTGGTGAAAGGAGATAAGCAATTCTACTTGTGGGAGAAACAAAAACGGCTTCCAAAGTACCATAATGAATGTCTTGTTGTACTCTTCCCATCGGAGCCCATAATGCAGTATCACTAAATGTACTGAGAGCAATTCCACCTGCAAAGAACACAAAAACTTGAGTACTTAAAATACCAGTTTCAGAGGTAGTTGTAGGATTGAAATTTAGGATAACACCGAAAATATATGCTGCTCCTAATCCAATCATCATGTTCATGAGCCAACCAATGAGCCTTAGCTTATATCTTCGAATATTCACTAAGTCCCGCCAGATTCCTTTCCCGAGGACTCTCATTGAACTATTAAAAGCGATTCTAACATTTTGTACTGACAAAACTATTCCTCCAAATCAACTTTCTTGTCACAGTATTTCAAGAATACATCTTCTAATGAAGCTGTACGATAAGAAATAACAGGATTGATTCCAAACTTTCTGCAGGTTTCCATAACAGCTTCAAAGGCTTGTGAGCTATCACTCACAGACATTCTTAGATACCCATCCTCTTGTTGAACTTCTAAAACAGATTCAATGATAGCAACTTCTTGTAGAAATTCCGGAGAAG
>DAOVPS010000090.1:0-12382 GCA_030629105.1 Candidatus Heimdallarchaeota archaeon | reverse complement strand
TTTGCTGGCTATACAATGGGTTCCATTTCTGTTTATTTCTTAACAACAAATATAAAATCCAAACAAAACAACACAATTTTTATGGCTATTTTCGTTTTAGGATTAGCCATTTTAGTGAATGTTTGGTTCTGGATAACTCCTTGGCAAATATTATGGAATATAGGAGTTTTACTAATTGCATTAGCATTTGGTTATATGTGGGCTACAAGAGGAATAATGAATCTCAAGTTTGATTCACCACTGCCAGAGAATCTACCAATTGATACAGAAGAAGACCGAAGCGCATTAATCATTCTTTCGAAGGGTGAAGCAGAAGAATACAATCCTTTAGCTCTCGTGAGAAAATACTACAAACAAGCTGAAACTGGTGTTCCTCAGAAAGGAAAATTAGCTCAACCTTTGGAGTTCTTCAAAGTCAAAAGAAAATATCGAGCTATAATAAAAAGTCAAACAGATCTCACAATTGAAGACATTAAAGTTAATGAACCAAAGAATCCTTACAGGAAAATTACTAGAAATCTCGTTGAGAAGTTAGAAAGCTCTTTCCTAACCTTCAATATGTATCAAGAAGCTTTTGTTAATGATTGGCCAACAATTAATCAAGCACTTCTTTCCATGATCTCTCGAGGTGCAAATAAGATTACCATATTGAACCTCTTCTTGGCAGAGAGCTTTGAATATGAAATGGCT
Source organism: Candidatus Heimdallarchaeota archaeon (assembly GCA_030629105.1). Classification (GTDB taxonomy): domain Archaea; phylum Asgardarchaeota; class Heimdallarchaeia; order JABLTI01; family JABLTI01; genus JABLTI01. The sequence goes on along the minus strand of DAOVPS010000090.1, from coordinate 11,692 downwards.
TTGGAAGAAATGAAGCGAATTGATTATTCAGAGATTGGTATTACAATTTCACAAACTGAATTCCTATCAAATTCTGATATTGTCCAAGATATCTTAGCAAAGAAGATTAAAGCCGCATTACAAACATATCAAGACTTGTCCTCTATTGGTATCCTTCTCGTAGCGGAAGGACAACCTGAAGAATGGGATGCACTTTATCCAGTAACTGAACAAGAAGATATTTTCAGAAAAGGCATTGCAAAGAAATTAGCTAAACTAGGAATTAGCGAAGAGAAAATAAAATTAGCATGGATACAAGAACGAACACCAACAATTGAAGAGAGTTATCAAGACTTGATAAAGAAAGGTTGCAGAACCATTGTACATGTGGCAACTACCACTCCAATTGATTGTGTTAATTCATTGTATGACATTCCTAAAGCTCTTGAGAATCAAGCAAAAGCAGACAATGTAGAATTGATTTCAATAAAAGCTTGGAATGAGGATACTGAAATCACTAATTCTTATTTAAGCTTAATAACCGATGCAAAAGAAATGCCTTTAGCAGAATTAGGTGAAAATGCAGAAATAGTTCTACAATCTACAAAAGTCGGAGCTACATTAGCGAGTCAAGAAGAAGACGAAGAAACAAGCGGGGAAACAGAGTAGTAGAATGAAAGAGAGTAATGTGCCTTTTGGCACAATTTTTATTTTTCTTAATAAGACTTAAATTAAGAAATGATATTCTAATCTTGATTGTATTTGGTTTTGATGATATGAAAAAATACTCTATAATAGATGGACATACTGATGTTTTATACTCACTCCCCATGCAGCTTAGGCAATTCCATCAAGAATCTGAGAAAGGACACGTTGACTTGCCAAGAATAAGAAAAGGCAATGTGAGTGCTATGTTTTTTGCAATATACCCAGGAATCAATCAGTATTTTGTTCTAAAAGGAGCAAGAAATCTTGTAGATTTAGTTAATGAGCCAAAAAATGAACTAATGTTTATCAAGAAACTTCCTGATTTAGAAAAAGCTGAAAAAGAAAACAAAGTAGGTGTTATTTTTCATATTGAGGGAGTAGGTGGGTTTGATACCGAGTTCCATATATTGAATTTACTATATCATTTGGGATTAAGATCATTTGGTATTACTTGGTCTAACTCTAACATCTTTGGCTCTGGATCCTCATTTATGCCCGATGCTCCAAAAGACACTCGAGGAATAACTGCTGAAGGAAGGGAATTAATACTAGAAGCAAACAAATTAGGGGTTATTGTGGATGTCTCTCATTTATCAGATAAAAGCTTCTGGGATGTCCTTGAAGTATCAAAGAAACCAATAATAGCTTCTCATTCATGTTGTAGAGCAATTTCACCTCATGTTCGAAACCTAACAGATGAAATGTTAAAAGCTCTGGCAGAAAACGGTGGAGTAATGGGAATCAATTTTGCTAATGCCTTTCTAAGAGAGGATTGTGGTCGTGAAGCGGATACACCTTACACAAAAATAATTGATCATATTGATCACGTTGTAAATTTAGTGGGACCAAATCATGTTGCTTTCGGTAGTGATTTTGATGGAACAGGAGTTCCTGACGAAGTTAAAGATGTAACAGGATTCAATAAATTGGTAAAAGAATTGGAAAAAAGAAAGTATTCAGAAGAGGATATCAATAAAATTTGCCATGGAAACTTTCAAAGAATATTCAAAGAAGTTTGGAAATAATTACAGATTATTTCTGATCCTTGGGTAATTGGATAATAACTGTTGTTCCTTTCCCTTCTTCGCTCTCTAAAGTGAGTTCGCCACCATGGGCTTGTACGATTTTCAAAATAATTAGCATACCAAATGAAGAATATCTCATAGTTGTCCAAGATTCAATGATTTCTTCCTTCTTGTCTTTAGGAATACCTTTGCCATCATCCTTCACTATTATTTTATAGAAATTCTTGTAATCTTTCGCACTTATTTCTACTTTATAAGCTTCAGCATGTCTATAGACATTCATTAGTAAATTCTCAAGGACTTGACGCAGCTTTATTGGATCACCTTTGATTTTTGGTAATTTGCCAACCTCAATTTTCAAGTTAGGTTCAAGTGACGTTATTTTCTCAGAAATCTCATTTACCATAGTATTCAAGTTAACTACCTTGAAATCACCTAAGAGTTCACCTTTCTTTGCTAATAAGAGCAAATCTTCTATGAAAGCAGACATCTCCTCTATACTTTCCCCTATTCTATCACTATATTCGGAATCAGTCATTGAATTGTAAAGAGAGATCACTTGCATCTTACCTCTCAAGTCATGGGCAATTGTAGAAGCAAAAGACTCTAATTCATCTCTTTGTTTAAACAATTCTTCTTGCTGTTCTCTCAACTGTTCTTCTGTTTGTTTTCTCTCTGAAATGTCAGTTATTACTGCAAAACTTCCCCTATAGTTCCTTTCTGAGTCAAAAATAGGTTGAGGTGAAATAATCGTTGGTATTAAGGTTTTGTCTTTCTTTATCCAACTGATTTCATATGATTCCATTGTCCCGTTTTCTCTTTCTATTGAATGATTAGCATAGAGATACCTGTTTTCCTCATCAAGAAATTCACTGACTTTATGACCAATTATTTCTTCTTCATTGTAACCAAGCATAATGCATAATTTTCTATTCACATATGTGAAAACTCCTTTCTCATCATCCACAGCTAAACCGTCATTCATGGTTTCAATTAGTGTTCTGAAACGTGTCTCACTATCAAGTAATTCTTCTTCTGCTTGTTTTCTTAATAATGCGACAGATGCTTGCTGCGCAAATGCTTCAACAAGCTCTGGATTTTTAATTTCATGGCCTTCTTGCATAATAAGAAGAACATTACCTAACAATCTGCTTTTACGCATAAAAGCAACCGAATAAATTTTATCTGTTTTCAGTAATTTTCGCAAAGGTTTTACTGCTTGTTTTGGAAAACCTCCTTGAGTTAGTTCAGCGAGATCTATATCTACTTCTGAAATACCAGTTTTAGTTAATTTTCGTCTTGTTTTTTCCTTTACCTTAAATGTCATCCCCACTGGATTTCTACCAAGAAAATTAAGAACATTACCAATTCTCCTGCCCAACCCCAAAACTGCTCGAACATGATAATCTATAGTAAGTTCATTAAATGAGGTTACAACTGTTATTGCTTTGCCAGCAAGTTCCCTCATTCTTTCAGCAATGTATTGATAAATATTTAACTCTGAAGAAAATCCTATGAAATCTGTTGCTGTTTGTGATAAAAATGTTAAATTTTGAACGTATTCTTGTTCTTCTTCTTTAGCCATTCTCTTTTCTGTTATATCTTGGAATATCGCTACACATGAACCCGGGACTGTTTGAAAAACTCTTACTTCATAAGAACCTGTGACTTTATCATCTGAATAATCAATATGCTCTGAGTCCCAAGATCCACCTTTCAAAGCTATCTGTTTGTATATTTTCGGTAATTCGGTATCTGCTGCCGATGGAAAGGCTTCCTCAATTGTTTTCCCAATTAAATTATTGTGTTTAATCTTTAATATTTCATCAGCAGAGGGATTTCCACCTTGGAAAATAAGTTGACCATTTTGATTCATGCTATAAATATGGATGCCCAAAGGTGTTGAGTTAATAATCTGTCTAAATCTTTCTTCACTATTCATCAATTCATCTTGAGCTTGGTTTCTTAGAATAGCAACAGAAGCTTGACTTGCAAAAGCTTCGATTAAATTTTTGTTCTTAAGTTCATGACCATTCTTTACAAGAATTAAAAGTCCACCTACAATTTGTTTACCTTTATTAAATGTAGTAGTATAAACCTTATCAATTTTCAAAAGATTATAGATTGCTTTACTAGCTCTCTTTGAAATTGCTCCCACGGAGATTTCACTCAAATCTCCTTCAACTAAAGTCAATTTGCCAAAAGGAGTCTTTTTCATAAATTCAACATTTAATTTAGCTTCAACTTTGTATGGATCTTTGCCAACTAGTTTTGCAATTGCTTTGTGTTGTTTTTTAATTCCCAGAAGCGATTTAATATTGAATATTTCTTTTTCTTTATCAAATGAAGCAGTTATAATATAAGCCTCACCTGCTAAATCTTTTATTTCCTCAGCAATATATTGGTAGATGTTTTTGGAAAATGTTTGTCCTACAAAATGCATTGCTGAATTCGAGAGAAATAGTAAATCATTTATTCTTTTTAATTGAACCTCTTCCATTAGTTTGCGAGAAGTTATATCTCGAACAACTCCTTGAACAAATTTCTTACCTCCAATTTTAATTAGTGAAGATGATAATTCTCCGAATATTTTTTCTCCGTTTTTCTTTATCAGATGAACTTCTGCTTCAACGAAATTTGTTTTTTCGATTTGCTCAAATGCTGTTTTAGCTATCTTCTGCCCCTCTGCTGTGGTAAAATCAAGAAGATTCATATTTAGAATTTCTTCCTTGGAATAACCAAAAATTTCCGTAGTTCTTTCATTTATATTAAGAATATTTCCTTGTAAATCATAGAGAAAAACTGCATCGTTTGAATTATGAAAAAGACTACTATATTGTTCTGCGATTTCTCTTAATTCTTGTTCAGTTTTCTTTTCGTCAGTAATATCTCTAATTATTGTAATTGTTCGGACAGCACTCCCATTCTCAATAACTGGAATTTTTCTGGTTTCTGTTATTACGGGAAGGTTATTTAACACATTAGTTTCTATAGTGGAAAGTGGTCTGCAGGTACTCATTACTTGTTGATATTCCTTCTTAATGTTTTCAGATAGAAACGGAAAGGCATCGAATATGTTTTTACCAATTATGTTTGAATCTACATTTAGCTCTTCTAACCATCTTGTTAAAGCACTGTTTAAAAGTACAATATCTAAATTCTCATCTACAACATGCAAAGGAATACCTAAAGAATTTATAGTAGATTCATATTGTTTCTCAGATGCAAGAATTATTGCTTCTGCATTAACTTGATCTGTAATATCTACACCTGAGCTTAAAACACCTACAACACGGTTATTATTATCTTTAATAACATTTGATTTCCAAGAGATAATTCTCTCTTTACCATTATTTGTGACTATTGGATTTTCATAAATTGTGGCTGAATCTATTCCTTCAAGTATAATATCAGTGAATCTCTGTCTAATTTTACTTTTCAATCTATTAGGAACAAAATCTTCTATCCAATCCTTTCCAACTATGACACTCTCTTCCAACCCTAGAATCTCGCAACCTCTCTTATTGATCATTTGAATTTTAGCAGTAGGATCTAAAACATTGATAATAACATCTACGACATCTAGATACGTTTGTGTTCTTTTTTGTTCGTCTAACAATTCAATATTGGTTTGTCGCTGCAAGTTAAATAATCTGGCATTCTGAATAGCAACAGCAGCTACATTTGCTAGAGCAGATAACAAATCAATATCTTGCTTTGAATATGCATTAAAATTGTAACTTTGTACTTCAATAACTCCGATTGTGTCTCCGCCAATCTTCATTGGGACGTAAACAGCTGATTTTGTATATTCGCCTTCATGATGAGTTTTCTTTTTAGTAATTGGGTCTTGTTTTACGACCCTACGCAAATCTGGCAGATAAAGATGATTTCCAGTTGTTATGACATTGCTTTGAATTTCACTCTCTTTATGAGATAAAGGTGATGCTGGAAAAATTGTAATATCTAAAGTTTTTCCTTCAATAAGTGCAAATCCAGGAGAAATAGTTTGTTTTTCTTTATCATAAAATGAAACTACGAATGTATCAGCATCCATAATTGAATAAATGTGTTGGAAAATTGTCTTATAAATTTTATTTAAATCACGGGTCTCTCCAAGAGTGAGAGCAAGTTTATTAATAGAAATCTGTTGATCAAGGAGGTGTTTTCGTAATTTGTCAGCTTGTTTTTTCTCATATAATTTATCAATGAGATTATCAAGTTCATGGAATTGACTTGATTTTTCCCCACCTTTTTGAAGATAAAAATCAGCCCCAAGATTCAAAGCTTGAATTGCTACTTCTTCTCTTCCCTTCCCTGTAAAAACAATGAAAGGTATTTCATTGCCTGCATCTCTAACAATAGATAGAAACTCTAAACCATTCATCTCAGGCATTTGATAGTCAGAGATTATAACATCAAATTCTTGTTCTTTAATCATTTCTAGAGCTTGAATTGCAGATTCAACTGTTATTATATTGAATTTTTCATTCATTTTTTCTAGATAGAGTTTTGAAACTTCAAGCAAAGTTTCTTCGTCGTCAACTAGAAGTATTTTAATCTCCGGCACGATAAAACACCGTTTCAAGAATATTATTCTCTTTCTGGTTTCACTTTTCCACAATATTTTTGATATTATATTCTTTATTCTTAATGCAATCTCAATTACATCTAATCAAAAATATAAACGGAATATCAATAAGTCTTCGATAGCTGCAAAAGAATTCCTTATATTTCACTATTTTTTACTTTTTAGTTGATCTTCCCATTTTCTTACAAGGATCACTTTCTTGTTTTCGTAATCAATGTATTTGTGTTCATTTAACCAACTCACTGATTCGTGTATTACTTTTTTACCATCTGTGTATTTTGGTTCCCAATCCAGATCTTTCTTGATTTTTGAGATATCCAGAATTCTAGTATTGCCATATCGCATAACGCGATATCGAGTTAAAGTCGGTTTTCCAATACCTTTTCTTTTTGCAGATATTTCTTTCATCCATGCATATATCATGACTACCCACCGAGGATAATTAGGAATCTTAAAATCAGATTTTATTGCTTCCTTATGTACAAACCAATAGTCTTTTTGAGAAATATCAAAACTCTTTATATTGTAGGCATTGCCATTTGCTTCTTCTCTCATACCCAATGATATAATTGCTCGAGCAGCATCTCTAACATCAACTCCTGAGTAAAAGTTTTTACCTCCTCCAACCATTTTCACTTCTTCATCAAAAAAGGCTTGAACAACTCGAGGTGTTGTTAATGTATCACTTGGACCTAGAATCATGGGTAATCTAGCAACAGTAACAGGAAGATTGTGTTTCTTCTGATAATTCCAAGCAATTTGCTCAGAAACTTGTTTTGATTTATGATAATCATTTGTGGGATTAAATGGTTGATCCTCTTTCATTGGTTTAGGTTTAACCTTATACCCATACACTCCCCAAGTACTAACGAAGACAAATTTTTCTGCTGTTTTTTCTTTAACAAAAGCATCTAATAACGCTTCAGTTCCGTCTATGTTTACCTTTTGCAACATTTCTGACGAAACTTGATCTAGCACGACAGCACCGAGATGAAAAACTAATGATTTGCCCTTCACTGCTTTCTTTAAAGACTCATGATCAGTTAAATCTCCGATGACCAGTTCCACATCTAGTTTCTTCAAAGCATCAATATTGCTATTTTCTCGAACTAGAACAAATATGTCTTTCTTATCTATTCCCCATTCCTCTTTATTTTCTACTAGTTCTTTTACGAGATTTCCACCAACAAATCCAGAACCGCCTGTAATTAAAATTGCCATTTACAATTTTCACCGTTATCTCATGTTTGTGTAAATCTTGGAATAAGGGTTTTTAAAAATTTCCAGAAATAAACCTATCTGGAGAAGTTATAAGAATGAGAAAAATCAAACAATCTCGTCAGTTAAATACTTATATAAAAGAACACGAAATATAGTTAGGATAATAATTAATTGTTACATTTGTTGGTATGGAGGAAAAAGTTGTGTCTCAAAATGAAATTACCCCTGCGAGATTTGGTCTGCCAATACTAGATGCTGCTCTTGGAGGAGGAGTGCCTAGAGGATCAGTTATTTTACTTGAAGATGAAATCGGTGTAAATGCTGATCTTGTTGCTTTACACTTTCTAACAGAAGGATTGCGTGGGGGAGAAACTGGCTATGTTCTGAGCACAGAGCACCCCTACAAATATTATGTCGATAATTTACGAACCCTAGGTGTGAATGCTGAAATTCTTCTTGAAACAGAAAGAATGGTCTTTATTGATGCATTTACCAACCCTTACGGTTATTCAGATATACGGTCTGAGTTCAAGAATGTAGTAAATAACCTTACTCAACCTCGAGCAATAAGTGAATCAATTAGAAGAGCATTATTGCATACCCAAACTCAGAATATTCCCTGTAGAGGTCTTATAGACAGTGCTTCTGCAATTTTACTTGCAAGTGAGAATGTGAGAACTGCTTTGTCTTTCGTACAGAATCGAATTGCTTCAAACAAAGAAGATGGAACTGTAACAATAATGACCTTGCATCGTGATATTCACTCTGAACATGATTTACGAGCACTTGAGCATTTAGTGGATGGAGTAATTACCATTACCCTTGGTGACGAAACTTATAGTACAGTTAAAATCGTGAAAATGAGAGGATCTTACACCTATAGTAAGAAACCTATGGCAATGACCGTTTCTGCTGGACAATTATCGATCATGGAAATGCAATAAGAGAAATTTGTTTGGGAATTAATTCCCACTTTTATATTTTTTAAAAAATAGCAGTATTACTTTTTTGAGACTAATTTAACTTTACACTTACTAATCAAGTAAAAGTTGCCAAACATAACCTATTTTTGATAGTTGACCAACTATCCATCCTTGTTCTTGAAGCTTTTTTAGTGCTCGATAAACACTATCTGCTGAAGCACAAGTGACACATTCTTGTTCATACTCAGGTGTTAAAGCAAGTTCAACAACACGTTTTGTGGGTATATGATTCTCTCTTGTTAAAATTGTGTAGACACAGATGAGACGTTTATCCTCAACTGTTTCATAGAGTTTTGCTAAATTTTCTTGCAATATATTTGGTTCTGTAGTATAAGACCCGTTTGGATTCACCAATGTTGACATCTCGAATTTAAATTATTCAGTAATTAATAATTGCCATCGATAGCCACCTTTTCCCAATGAGGATTTGACATAACCATGCTTTTCCAATTTTTTAATAGCTCGTAGAAATGCATCGCCTGAAACACAACCAGTGCAGATTGCTTCGAATTCCGGAGAAACTGCATAATCTAGAATTTTCTTAGAAGAAATATTGTTCTCTTTCTTTAGGATTTGAAAGATGCAGTTTGCGTCTTCTCCGAGTACGATGTTCTCTGTCATTTTTTCTTGAAACCTGTCTTTAAATAAAAAATCTTTTAATTGTTTAAATCAAGTTTAGATTCTTACATTTAAATCCATCTGTAAGCATCAAAATATCACTGGTAAAAACAAGTATGACTGTTTTCCTTTAATAATTTAATCTAAAGAAGAATTCATATACTCATGAAAAAGATTGAGTTTGTGAATTATATTTGTGGTATTTTGGGATATTATATGCTGTAGGAAACATGATTCTCTCTGGTATAGCAGCTGTAATATATAAATCACAAACCGACAAAATAAAACCTATTGCAATGGTTTTGATTCAAACATTAACTTCTGCCATTTCCTTTCTGATTCTTACTGCAATTATGGGCGATTTTCTGGATATGTTTCGCATTCCATGGATGGCTTTTCTCCCTTTATTATCCGCCGCAATTATGGGAATAATAATAGGAAATTTCATGTATCTAACTAGTTTGCAATACGTAGGATTAACAATTACATATCCAATAGCTATGACTTATCCCCTCCTAACATATATTTATGAAATCATTATTTTTGATGCTGTATTTGATTGGTTGAAATTTTTAGGTATAATGCTTATAATAGGTGGAGTTGTGATGATTTCATTCTCACAAGTAAACGAAGATACTCCTGAAAAAAATGTATTGCCAAACACAAAATCAATTTCTGATGTAGATGACACAAGTGAATCTATTCTATTAAATTCAAAAACTGAACAATCAGAACCAAAAATTTTGGAAGAAACAGAGAAATTAGAAAAAGCTGGTAGAAAGTTCTCGCAATTGCTTGCAAACAAAAAAATCTTGGGCATCATTCTTGCATTATTGGCAACAGTAACCTGGGCAACAGGGACTACTCTAATTAAAGTTGGATTAGATAGGACAGATATTGACATCATTCCAATCAGTGGCGCTCGAATGACTTTGTTGCTACCTATAACATTTACCTTGTTTCTAGCTACTAAGAAAAAAACTAATCACTACAAGTTTTCTTGGAAAGCAACTTCATTTCTAATTTTAGGAGCCCTCATAGGTTTGTTTGCATCCAATATTTTCTATCTGAAATCAATAGAAATTTTAGAAGGAACTTCTATTCCTGCTGCAATCGCAGCTTCTGGACCTCTGATTACAATACCCTTATCAATATTATTCCTGAAAGAAAAAGTAGATTGGAAGATCTTACTTGGAACATTATTAACTATTGGTGGTATAGTTCTAGTAATTTTAAATATCTCAGAATTCCTTATCTGATATGAATCTATTAATCACTATAAATGAGTAAGTTTGCAATGTCCAACATAGAACAAAATCGCAAAATTGCAGAAGAAAAGCAAGATGAAATTATTCCACAGGAAAACTTTGCCACTAGTCTTTCAAATGAAATTATAGCTCACTCCCAAAAAGATGATATGGAGAAGATGGAGTTACTTCTAACAGAATTAAAGAATCTTCTTGTTAAATTCCCGAAATCAAAACATATTCAGAAAACTTATGGAAGTACCCTTCTGAATATCCTGCCTGTGTTTTTTGCTCATGCAACACAAACAGATGTTAAAAGTAAAATCAATTCCCTAAGAGAATTAGCCATACAATATGAAAGTATGACCTTAATTGAAATATTGGCTATGATTTTAGTAAATGCCATTTATGATTTTAGCTTGATTAATAAATCGGGATCAATACAAGAATTTTCATTAGAATTATCTGATCTTAGCAGAAAATATCCTAAGAATGATACGATTCAAACTGCTGGTGCTAAAGGAATGGTGAATTCTACTATGTTCTTTGTTCAGAATAATGATTTACAAGCTGCAAAGAAACATTATCGGATTCTACAAAGAATTTTGCTATCTAATCCTGATAAAGAAATGGTTGATTCCTTTCAATTAATACAATTAGGAAAATATTTCGAAGATAAATAATAACCTTCTTTTTTAAAAAAAACCAATTATTACTCCAAAACAATCATTTGAAATCCAATGGTAAATATTACTAGATTAATTGAAACTCTTGTTCTCGCACCATTTGAGGAATAAACCTCTATTGGTCCGGTTCCGGTATTAATTGTAATTCTGAAATCATCACCTGAAGTGGTAATTGGGTCACCATTTACAGGGAAACCAAATAAAGTTGGATTAACCTCAATATCAGTTTTATTTATTATCAAATGATACGAGCCAGAACTCAATCCTACTAAAGAATCAACTGCATTGAAATTTACAGCGATTACAGAAACATCGATTACTCCTCCTACACCTGTATCTCTTATTAATAGTTGTAATCTATACCAGAGTTCAAGCTGATATGTTTCTGAATTTGTTCGTTCTAAAACCATTGTTGCTGGATCAATTGAACCATCTTGAGTTACTGCAGGTGGGAAAAATGCTCCACCCTTAATGTACTCTTGTGAGTTTTCCGGCATAATCCCAATCTCGCTTGGTATAGATAACCTAGCTATTCCATATTCTAATCCTGGAATTGGTAGATACATTGCTCCGTCAATAAAGGCACGAAAATTAAGCCCCATAGAACTAAATCCTAATGATCCATCAAATGCAT
>DAOVPS010000154.1:0-8038 GCA_030629105.1 Candidatus Heimdallarchaeota archaeon | reverse complement strand
GTGCAAAAGTAATCAATGCTTTTGGCGAAGAAATAGAGCTAGAATACTTGAATACTCAAACGATGCTCAAAGAGCTTCGTGAGGGTAGAGGACCAATATTTATTCAATTAAATCACCTCCCAGAAGAACAGATCCAAGAAATTGAGCGAATTCTTTTCACAACAGAACGACCTATTCAAAAGAGATTCTGGGAAAATAGAGGAATTGATTTTCGTGAAGGATTAATTGAACTGGGCATAACAGAGTATCAGCTATGTGGTGGCCATGGATTAACTGGTATTGTAGTAAATGAGAAAGCAGAAACTACCCTCGAAGGACTCTATGCAGCTGGTGATGTAGCATGTGTGCCATTACAACATCTAACTGGGGCATTTGTTTTCGGTCAAGTGGCTGCCGAAAATGCAGTTGCTTATGCTAAGAAAACAAAATTCAAAGAAGCTGATAAAGCAATAATTGAATCTGAAAAAGAGAAATTATTCAGTATCATAAATGATGAGAAAAGTAGTGGCAAAATTTCTGTAAAGGAATTCGAGTATAAAGTTAGAAGAACAATTAGCGATTATGTTGTACCACCAAAAAATGAACGAAAATTGCTTCAAGCTTTATGGTGGATCCCGAGATTTAGAAAAGAGATGAAAGATATTCGAGTTACAGATTATCATGAATTAAGTCGTTTTAAGGAAATCCAATTTATTCTCGACTGTGCAGAATTATCAGTTTATGCATCTCTTGAACGTAAAGAGAGTCGTTGGGGTTGGTTCCATTATAGATCGGATTATCCTGAACAAGATGATGATAATTGGCTAAAGCATGTTGTTCTAGAATATGGATTGAAATCTGGAGAACCTCAAACCACTCTAGTACCAATTAAAACTAAGGAGAACTAAACTATGCCACTAATCGTTGATGAAAATCTATGCAAAAGTTGTGGAACATGTGTGGAACGATGTACCATGGATATCATAAGACTGGATGAAAATGGATTCCCTTACAAGAAATATGATGAATGCTGGTACTGTGGTGTATGTGAAGAAGATTGTCCCGAAAAAGCATTGATAATCGAATTACCCTTTCTAGTGAAGTAAATAAACATAATTTACATTTTTGAAAAGGCAATTAATCCCAGTAAAATGACATTAGCCAATCAAAACCAGGATGTTCTCCTTTCATTGTCAAGTTTAGCAACTCTTTCCAAATTAATGGAGCCTTTTCACTATTACTCATAATTACCATTCCAGATTTGTTTTTGGGATTTGCTAAGACTAAGTTTTGGAAACTAGTATTATTTCCCCAATGCCAAAAGTTGTAATCCTTGCCAATTTTCTCTAGACCTATACCTAATCCCCAAAAAGCAGAATCGCTTTCAGTGATTTCTGAATAGGGTACTTTATACTTATTGCTTAATCCTGCATCATTTACTGGAATAGCCGGTTTGAGCATTTCTTCAATTTTTTCATTTGATAATAATGATTCACTTTTCTTAGATTGATCCATTAATGAAATAACGAATCTAGCATAGTCTGTCGGAGAAATACTTAGTGACCCAGCTGCTTCTTCTTTCTTTGGTTTCCATTTGTTTTTCAATGATCCATCTTTAAAATATCCTTCAGCAGCTGTTTCTTCATATTCCTCTTTCCATAGTAAAGTTGCATTCACTAATCCCAAAGGTTTCAGTACTTTTTCTTGAATAATCGCTTCAAGAGATTTCCCAGTTATTATTTCCATTACCTTTTGTAAATACATGAACCCTTCACCAGAGTATGAAAATCTCTCTCCAGGTGTAAAGAAGATCTTTGGTGAATACCTTACTTTACCCCAATTGGGGAAACCGGTAGAATGTGTTAGAACATGTCTTGCGGTAATCTGATCTTGTAATGGCTGATTTTCTAAATATGGGTTTTCAAGATAAGTAATCAGAGATTTATCTAATTCCAACAATCCTTCTTCTACCATCTTTAGCGCTGCATATGCAACAAGTGGTTTCGTCAATGATGCAGCTTCAAAAACAGTTTCTTCAGTAACTGACAATTGTTTTTCTTTATTTCTTATCCCATAACCTTTTGCCCAAATAATCTCCCCATCTCTAATTAAAGCCAACGAATAACCTACAATGTCATGCTTTTTCATTAGAAATTTGGTTCGAGAATCTATATCATTGATTAAATCACGGTAATTTTCTTTCTTAGTACTCAAGGATAAATTCATCCATTTATTAATAGAATTATAGTTGTTCTTAGCTTTTTAAAAGAAGTTCACATTATGTGACTAGTATTTATTTTTAAAAAATAAAAAAAGAATGATTGAGTGGAGAAATTTTCTGTTTTCCACTCTTTATCGAGATCTCATCAAGTACTTGATTATCTCTTTCTTCTGATAAGAATAGCAATCACAAATGAGATAATTGCTGTTCCAACAATTCCAAATCCTACGAATAATAGGTTCTCATAGAGATTTGATAAACCAAACAATCCTTCAAAAGGAGTTGGAGTAGGGGTCGGTGTTGGGGTTACGGGTGGTTCAGCATCTAATTCACAAGGAATTATTCGATAGTAATACCCACCGCCATATGAAGTTGTAATTACTAAGAATTCTCCATCAAATTCTAGACCATATTCAGAAGGTGAGATTGGTGCAGTTAGATTAAGATGGTTATTTCCGAGTTGTTCTTTTGCTAGATCAAAGTACCTTACTTTATGTTCAATACTTGATACTAACCAAATAACTTCATTTACGAAGTCATAGGTGATTCCCTTGAAATTACCAACAGCGTACTGCGAAGCAATCGACATGTTTGTTGGATGTAATTTGTAGAGTATGTTATCTGCACCCATTGCCCAAAGATACGTACCATCATAGTCAAGTGATTTCAGCATTACATTTAGTGCTGTATGATTTGCTAACATTGTACCATCCTTAGTAAAAGTATACAGATTATATGGTGCATTTATTGTAGAAACTACAAGAATATCATCCATAACAGTTATTCCAACATTTTCTAATCCATTGCTCCAGACATCTGATATTCCCATTGTTACACTATTGCTTTTTTGTATCCAATCAGTTCCATTTTCAGTAAAGAAGAAATCTGATCCATCATAGGCAATATCAAGCATGTTGGTAGAAAACTGTGAACTTTGAGTAAATATCTCTCCAGCTTCACTAGGTATTTCTGAGAAACTAATTTCATACGGAGAAGCAGCATAACTGGATTGTATGAAATGAGTTCCATTATTAGTTAATCCTGAATCAAAATGATATGGAGCTGAGTAAACGTATTCAACAGCACCAGTTAATGGATTGATAGCTGCTGTTTGATCGATTCCATAGTTTTCTACCCAAAGTAGATCATCGTACCATGTCATACCATGAGGAACACTTGGTGAGGTAATATTTCTAGATACAATACCTGTATCATAATCAATTCTAATTAGACGTGAAGGAATATTTTGATACGCCCAAAGATAGTTACCATCCCAGGCGAGACCATTCAAAACGCCAGCTTTAATTGGGATATGAATTCTAGATATTTCATTTCCTGTTAAATCAAGTTGTATTATTGTTCCATTTGGTGTTGCTCCAGTTGCTACTGTTGTATATAAATTGGTTCCATCAGTTGCAATTCCAGTAGTTAGAGTGGGTGTTGTGTAATTAACAGTATTAACACCTGTTACAGCGTCATAAACGTAGAGTCTAAGGGTTGATGCATCTACACCATAAATGAGACCGTTCAAATATTCAATTTCCCACATGCCAAAAGCAGTACTAAATGAATGATCAATTGTTCCTAGTATGTTTGGTTGCAAATCCGGATCAGAATCATCAATAGGTAAGCTTAATGTCCTGTTAGGAGTGATAGTCATACCTAATATGAGACTTGATAAGAATACTGCAATTATTGTTATTGTAAAATTCTTTTTGTTTTTCATTCAACATCACAATTAAGGTTATTTTTGAAAGTAAATAAATACTTTAGAAATATTCCAGATAATTCTTTTATCAGAGGACTTGTAATATAATCTTTTCTTAACTGGCAGAAACAAAATGAAAAAATAAGAAATTGATGAAAGACTATTTGAGATGTTTCTTTAGTGATGCACCAAATTTTACAGATTGTTTAAATTCTTCCTCAGTAGGATGACCTTTATATTTTGAACCTGAACCCCAGGGAAGGAATTTATAGGCACCAACTACCGCGAATCGTTCTTTGATAACTTTAGCACCTTTTGCTTCAAGAATCTCTTCCATCCATGTAAAAGCAACATCTTTTTGGAGGATTTCTTTACCTTTCTTTTTCATTACTTGATCAGGGCTACCAGCAGTGACAAATAATGCGACCTTTTTTCCTTTCAAAGCTTCTGAATCAAGTTTCTTCATGAATTTCTTTCCACCAGGACTAATAGTTCCAATAATAAGCCATGAACCAAAAACTATGAAGTCATATTTCTTTAAGTCTGGTATTTCCTTTTGACTTGCAAGGTCTGCTCCTAGTCCTTCAGCAATTTTAGTTGCTACATCTTTTGTATTTCCACTTCGAGTATTGTAAATTACTATTGCTTTACCCATGTGATCAGCTCAGTTGGAAATATGAATTGCAATTAAAAAGCATTTTGAAATAGAAAGTAAAAAAAATCAGAAATAAAAAACAAGATAGTGGGAGTTCTAATCATCTAAATAATTATATGAAAAAGTTACTTTTTTACTAGGACAAGTATAGGTTGTTGCTTCTTTTACCCAATGATCCTTTGGTAAAGCTTTATGCTCGAGTAAAAAGGGAAACATTGGCAACATACCATTTAGAGTCCAGATGCAAATAGACTTCCCATCAGGGATACTTATTTTACCATCTTGAATGATAAAATGATCTCCCACTTCCATTCCATTATCACATTCACCTTTAATTTCATTAACTTCAATTTTTATCTTGCTCAAATTATCTTACTCCGTGCTGATATAGAAATAATGTAATCTATAATTTCTAGTTTACTACTACTTTGATTAAAAATCAGAAACTTATAGAAAACAACTTTTTGGTGGTGGAAATGTCTTCTAGTGCATCCTCAACAAGTCTTTTTATCTTGATCTCTTTAACACCATTTTGGATTTTAACTAATTCCATTCTTTTTGAAATAGAGTAGTTTTTCTTACCTGCTTCGATCAATTCAAAAGTTAATTCCTTAAGCCTTTTACTTTCACTCGCTATTTTTGATTCCAATCTCTTCAAACCTTTTTCCTCTACAATTTTTTGAGCCTTCGTTAAAAGAGATTGAGCTTTTTTAATATCTAGTTCAATCATAGCGATTTGAGCTTGTAGGGAAAGAGTTTGTACTTTAAGTAATTGTGAATTATTTGAAACAGCGAAATCATACAGACTCTTAACATGTTTCTTTACTTTTTCTAAAATAGTCTCATCATTAGTATCATGTAATTCAACTAATAATAACTCACTAAGATTTAGCAAAACATAAATTCGAATTTGATAAGAAAGATCCTCTTCAAGTAATTGCTCTAACAGAATCTCCGCTTTTATTTTATCTCTTTTTTGTTGACTTATTTTTAAAACCTTAGCTTCTGAAAAACGATATGCTCGTAGAAGGAGTTTGTTGTCTATTTCATCAACAATTGTCTTGAATCGTAATAGATTCTGCTTTGCTAATTCATATTGATTTAAATCAACACATAAAGAAATAATATCCCCTAAAGTTATACCCATTCTACTTTTATTTCCCATTTCCTCGTAAAGTTTTAGCAATCGCTCTCTTACTTTTAAAGCTTCTTTGATTTTGCCTTGTTGATATAATATTGCACTAAGTATTGGAAGATTATAAGCCAAAGCAGGTTTATCCTCGAACTGCTCACAAACTATTATTTCCTCATCAATCATTTTCTGAGCTTTTTCTAATTCTCCTTTAAGATAATATATTGTAGCAATATCAGTGATGCTTGCTGATGGACCTTTAATATCTAACTCCTCTTTTACTTTTTGAGATTTTAACAAGAATTCTAATGATTTATCAATTTCACCTCGAAGCATATACACTACATTTGTATTAAAATAACCATGAACTAGGTTAGCTTTCTGGTCATTACTCTCATAGAATTCCACAACAATTTTTAATATATCTAGGAGTTTATCCCAGTTTCCTTGTCCAAAATAGTAAATAGATAACAAATTTTGATTGCTACCAAAAGCAAATTCATTACCTAACTCTTCATCTAATTTCATGAACTCATCTATACGATCAGGCATCTTTTCGCTTTCACCTGACCTGAAATATCCATAAGCTATTTGTTTTAAGATATCTGATTGAAAATACTTGTTGCCTATTTCTCTAGAAATTTTCAGAGCCAATTCTCTCTCTTTTAATGTTTTTTGAAAATCTCCATCAAAGAAATAATTTTTACTAATATTAACAAGGCTAAATATTATTTCAACTTTAAATTCAAGTTCTTTGTAAAGTTTCAAACTTTTTTTCCAATATTTGATTTGTTTTTCTATTCGATTCTCTGGTGAATACTTTCCCAAAGAGAATTCGATTTCTAGTTTTAAAGCTTTAACTGTGTTTATTATAGCATCCGCTTGTTTAATCTCTATAGGTTTTTTCCCTTTTGATTTTTTGAAAATTCCCTCTATTTTATCAATTGTTTTTAATGCCGCTTCTCTTTTTCGAAGATCATTTTGAATAACTAATATCCAAAAGTAAATTTCTAGTTTCGGAATGACGCTCTCTTGTTGTTTGCTATCTTGAGCAGCATTTTCAAGATATCTCATAGCTTCTTCAATTAATTCAATTCTGTCTTCAGATTTTCTTAGCAAATAGATAGTTTTACCATTTAGTAAATTAGCATAGATTCTTTCCAATTTACTACTGCTTTTATTCTTCAGGATTATTTCAGAAAGAGTTATAGCTTCTTGATAATCACCTTTCTGTATGAGGTCTTCTATATTCTTGATCTTTTGACTTTTAGTAGTTGGCAAAAGCGTCACCTTAAGCAACACAATTCTCAACTTCAATAAAAAAGCTAATGCTTTACTTTGTTTTTTAAAAAATAGAAAAAATAGTAGATTGTAAATGAGTTCAGATATCAGAAACCCTTTCACCTTTAACTAAACAAATATAGATATAGAGTTAAATAACTTCGAAAAAATAGACAGTGAACGAGGAATAAAATTGGTTAATAAAATTAAAAAGATTAAATTAAAAGGAACTAAAATTGAAGTGACTCCTATTGGTATTGGAGTTATGCAGTTTTCCTGGGGACAAGGAATGATGAAAATGATGGGTTCCGGGGATGTGAATGAAGAAATAAGAAATGGTATCATAAAAGCTGCTATTGCTGGTGGTGTCAATTGGTTTGATACTGCTGAAGCATATTCTAGTTCTGAGAAATATTTGGCTAGTGCTCTCAAAGCAAATGGAATTAAAGATAAAGATGTTATAATTGCTGATAAATGGATGCCGATGGCGAGAACTGTAAGACATTTGAGGAAATCAATAGAAACACGTCTTGCTGCTTTAGATGGATATACAATTGATATTCATCAAATTCATGCTCCAATATCATTCTCAAGTATAAAGGCTCAAATGAATACTATGGCTGATTTGGTAGAAAGTGAGAAGATTCGCTCTATAGGTGTTAGTAATTTTTCAAAGAAACAAATGGTAAAAGCACATGATACCTTACAAGAACGTGGTTTACAGTTAGTTTCTAACCAAGTAAAATATAGTTTACTTCATCGAAGAATCGAGAAGAATGGTGTTTTAGAAGCTGCTAAGGAACTTGGTATTAAGATCATTAGTTATAGTCCACTACATCAAGGTATGTTAACTGGGTGTTATCACAATGATCCCAACTTGAAGGAAAATGTTTCTTTTATGAAACGAAAAATGTACCCAAATGTTGAGAAACAAGTGAAACGAACTGAAACTCTAATGCAAGCTATACAAGAAATCGCAACCAAGCACAAAGTCAAAGCATCTCAAGTGTCACTTAACTGGCTCATTAATTTCAGCAAAGACACAGTTGTTGCTATCCCTGG
>DAOVPS010000123.1:0-9881 GCA_030629105.1 Candidatus Heimdallarchaeota archaeon | reverse complement strand
CTTGAGATAGATTCAACTCGAGGTATTCACTACGAAGGAGACCACAAAATAGAAGTCGCAGATGTTTTTAGTACTATGTATACAGTTCCAAAAGAGTTTGAAAAATCAGGACTATATAGGAGAACTCGACCAGATTGGTTTGTTCCCAGAATTGGACCAAAAATATACAAAGACAAACCAAGAATGCTCTGTGAATATGCTCATGCGATGGGAAATAGTTTGGGTAATTTCCAGAAATACATGGATATCTTTGAAAAATATGATAACTGTGTTGGAGGGTTCATCTGGGATTTTGTAGATCAAGGGATAACTAAAATAGATGAAGATAAAACTGGATTTTGGTTGTATGGTGGGGATTTTGGAGATGAACCAAATGATGGGAATTTCTGTTGCAATGGAATCTTTTTACCGAATAGAATGCCGAATCCCTCTGCTTTTGAAGTTAAGAAGGTATATCAGAACATCAAAGTATATCCCATCAGTTTAACTGATGGACAATTCAAAATTCAGAATAAATTTGTTTTTCAATCACTGGAATTTGTGGATCTAGTTTGGGAATTTATAGCTGATGGCGATATAATTCAAAATGATGTTATAACAAATCTTGATGTAAAACCAGGAGAAACAAGTGAAATAACCATTCCTATTAAAGAACCGGAGATTCTTGCATATCAGGAGTATTTCTTGAAAATAGCTTTTAAACTTAAGGAAGATACATCCTGGGCTGATAAGGGTCATATTATTGCTTGGGATCAATTTCAAATACCATTCAAACCACAAACAACTTTATATCTAGATCAAGATTCCATTCCAGAGCTATTTTTAGAAGAATTGGATGAATCAATTAAGGTCTCAAATCCTCAATTTTCTTTAGAGTTTAGCAAGAAATCTGGAAGAATAAGATCACTCAAATTCAATGAAAAAGAATTAATTGTTGCTCCTTTAACTCCCAATTTTTGGAGAGCACCTATTGATAATGATCTAGGGGTTTTAGCCTTTGCTCCAGCCATTCTTAAACCAATTGTAAGACGTCGATTAAATAGGTGGAAAAGAGCCAATAGATGGCAGAGATTAAGTAAAATTAGTTATGAACGTTTAAACAACAAGGTAGTGAGAATAACTACTAAATCTAGAATTCCTCTAGGTTTGTCTCCAATTGTTGTGATATATACAATATTTGGGAGTGGGGACATTCATATTGATGTTAAGTTTACACCTCGAGTGAATATGTTGCGTTTTGGTATGCAGATGTCTATTCCAGAAGAATTCAAAAACGTTGAATGGTATGGAAAAGGTCCTCATGAAACTATGTTTGATCGAAAAAGTGGAGCAGCAATTGGCATTTACTCCTATCCTGTCAATGAAATGACTCACAATTATGTCAAACCACAGGAAAATGGGAATCGCTCAGAAATAAGATGGTTCTCACTTACAAATGATGAGAAAGAGGGATTATTATTTCAATCCTATGACCCTTCCTTTTTGAATTTCAGTACTTGGCCTTATTCTATGATTGATCTTGAATGTGCCCAACACATCAATTCACTTCCAAAACGTGAATATGTTACTGTAAACATTGATCATAAACAAAGAGGAGTTGGCGGTGATTGGCCAGCATTAGCTCGTACTCATAAGGAGTTCAAATTGAAAGGATATAGAAAGTACTCTTATAGTTATAGAATAAAACTAGTAGAAAAAGGAACAGAAGATATTAAGCAATTACTTGAATATAAATTGCCTTTCTAGGATAGAATCTATCCTTCTATCTTCTTTATTGCTGCATCTATATCATCGATTTTTCCAAGCAATCCTTCTTTGCATTCTTTCAAATGTTTTAGTTTTGCTTCTTTATCTTCATTTCCTTTAAATTCGCCGCATTTTTGTTTTTCTTTTCCTTTACATTCGCAGTTCATGGGTTCATCACTTTACTTATTGAAGTATTATTACTTTACTTATGAAAGTATTTATATTTAAAATCTTGCTAAATTATTATAGAGTAACTAAAGAGATGTGAAGTAAAGTGAATAATACAATAAAGACAAAACCAGACACAGAATGCTCTAAGGAAAGCAATGGTTTCCCTTGTTTAATACCTGCTCAAAGAATTATGCATCTCATTAGTAGTAAATGGGGCATTCAATTGATTTATTTGTTAATGGAAAACAAAAAACTTCGATACAATGATTTAAGAGAAAGTTTACAGAAGGGGTGGACTCGAGATAAAATAAGTGATGCTACGCTTTCTACTAGACTCGCAGATTTCACAAAGGAAGGTTTAATTAAAAGAGAAGTGTTTCCTGAATTACCTCCCAAAGTAGAGTATTCATTAACAAGAAAAGGTGAGAAACTAGCTAATGCACTTCAACCACTTGTTGAATGGACTATAAATGCTTGTCATGGAAAGGAGTAAAAGAATACATCTCTTTTCTAATGAAAAATTATTTTAGCGACTAAGAATATAGTTTATTTTGATTTCAGTTGATTATTGAAGATAGGAAATTGTATAATAAAGTGAACCTTTTCGATTCCCGGGAGCACGCAGGAAAATTACTGGCAGAACTATTGGAAGACAAGGAATTTGATCTGCTTTATATTATTCCTAGTGGAGGGTTGCCTATTGGATATGGCTTACTCACTTCCAATGTTTTCAAGCTCATTCCTTTTGACTTAATGATTGTTCGTAAAATACAAGTACCTTGGTCAACTGAAGCAGGAATGGGAGCTGTTACACCAGACGGACAAGTATTTCTGAATGATAATTTGATTTCACGTATAACCATATCTAATAAAGAATTACAGGAGCAAGTTAAGAAATCCCAAGATAGAATTATTGCTCTTCGAAAAGAATTCGATCTATCTGAAACAGTCTCTCCCAGAGGGAAAAAAGTTCTTTTGGTTGATGATGGGATAGCTTCTGGTTTTTCCATGAAGGCAGCTTCACAATGGATGAAAAATCAACTAGCTGAAGAAGTCTGCATTGCTACACCAACGGCCCCATTAAGTTCTTTAGAACATTTAGAACCTCTTGTGTCGAGTATATTTTGTTTAAATATACGAACTGGTTTTTCTTTTGCTGTTGCTGAAGCATATAGGCACTGGTATGATCTTCAAATCGAAGAATCAAAACAATATATGAAAAAATTAAATCAGCTATCTTTCGAAAAGCCGGATTAAGGTTATTTTCTAGTAATTTTTCTGAAAAAACCTAAGGAGGAATTTACTAGAAACCCCATGCATTTTTACTACATGTCTAGGATTGTTTTTCTATAACGCTTTAATGGTATTTTGAGTAATTATACCTAGATGAAATAAGTAAAGATTAATTTCTTTTTCCAAAAATAAAAGGAAGGAAGGATTATGTTCACAAAAATACTCAATAAAATATTCCCCCGAAAAAAAGACAATAAGAGAGGCGTTAGTCCTGTCATTGCAACAATACTTCTCATTGCACTCACTGTTTCCGCAGCAGCAATTGTTTACTTTGTGGTAGTACCTCTACTACAAGGTCAAGGAGAAATGGTGCTAATGTCAGGTGTCACTCTTACAGATATTGATGAAGATGGTTTTTATGATACCGCTATAATTGAATTATTTAATGTTGGAACTGATTTAGTTACTTTAGATGAAGATGTTGGTCTAATTGTTTATTCGCCTACTTCGAATACTACTTCTTGGCTAATTACAAGTAATCTTGAATATATAACCCAAGAAACTAAAGAAATTACAATCACAGCTACAAATGATAGTAATGAAATAGCTCCTCTATCGCAATATGAAATGAGCATTACTTATGGTAACAAATCACTTACAACTGGAAGACAATTCTCTTCATTTGGAACTGGCGGTCAAAGTGGACCAGCACCACCTGAAGGAAACTACACAAGTATGCCATTAGTTCTTCGAACAGCAGCTGATGATCCACCAACCAGCAGTAGTACATTTCCAACAAGCTCAGGTTACTCACCTGTTCTATGGTTTTTAGTTGGCTCCTTTGAATCAGGAGTTAGGAATCTAAACGATAATACAAATGATTACATATCATTGAATGGTTTTGGTGCAGCAGAAGAATATCGACCATACCTAGGTATTACTGATTTTTATACTCAAAGCATATCAGCACACACAGGATACCAAGTGTTACCTCATCAAGATGCCGGAGATTATCCAGGATGTGTTACTCTTAGAGGAACTGGATATGATGATGCAGACACATTTGGATGGCCAAACAGAGGTATTGCATATTTATTTACCTATATTTACAATCCCACAGTAAGTGCTATGGATGTAGATCTCTCAATACAAGTCGATGATGAATACTATTTATGGGTCAATGGAAACTTGGAAGGAAGCGGAACTCGCGCAGGCAGTGGCGATACATCATGGAGAAGCCCAGTCACCATAACAATGAACCCAGGATATAACATAGTTACTATTAGAGCCACTTGTGTAAGAGGTGATTGGAATGCTCAAATCCTCATGTGGGACACTGGAGCAACTGATGACTTGACTAGTTTATTGAATGTTTGGCCGTTAGTAGTGCCAACAAGTACCTTTTGGTAATTTCTTGAAAAAGTCTTCCGCGCAGAAGTGAAAACACTCTGAAAAACAGCGGAAGATTTTATTAGATTTCAAGAGATGTTTTCTATATACCCCGAATCTTTTTTCTAAAACGCTTTAATAGATTCATGCTCACATATTTACTTAGATAAATTGTCTCATTATACACTTTAAAACCTTGGAACTATAATATCTGTTTACTATACACAACGAACATCGGTTACTAATGCAGGATCACCTAATACGAATCAATAAACTTGGAAACCAATAAAAAACGTCTTTCAAAACATGAGTTCAATGTTAAACAATATCTCTATACACTAAAACTCAAAGAAAGATCCTGTCTATGAGCAAAATTTACGCCGGAGATTGCTAAGGAAATAACACTTATTCGATTTGTCTGTAACACACATCCACACATGCCGGAGAAATCAATCATTTATCTGCCCTCAAAAAAGATCAGTAAATATCCAAAAACCCTCCCAAAAAAGTGAACAGGATATCTGCAAAACAAAAGTCACGCTTTAGCAATAATTCTCCGGCTAAAGAAACCGAGATGGACTGGGAAAAAATATCCCTTCCTTCTCCAGTTCATCTCTCTACCCACCCTTCTTTTTCGTCTTAACAACAAATACAATTAATAATTTGTTCTGAGCCTATAATTTAGCAACCCTAAAATAGCAGCACTTTGTGGGATAAGATATGAAGAAAAGTAGAGATTTACAGCAAGCTTTTGATCGACTTAACAAGAAGATTTCTGATTTCAATGAATCTCAAACAATTGATGGTTTGGAGAGAATTGAAATTGAAGGACTAATTCAACAAGTCATTAGACTTCATGATAAACTTGAAAAATTCATCAAGATTGTTGGCACGAAGTTTGGTTAGTTATACCACATCCCAGCAAATGCTCGAGTTTTAGATTCCCCTGATATACTAAATGGTTCTGAATTTGTTTATGAGTTATTTTTCTTCTTTTTTCTTTAATTCGCGCCACTCATCTTCCAGGATATCCATAGCAACATCATTTACATATTGACCTTCAACAAAATCAGTGTGCCTCATGACACCAACTTTTGTGAAACCAACCTTCTCATAAACGCTAATTGCTTGAGGATTAGTTTCAAATACATTTAATCCTATACGATGCAAATTGAGATAATCAAAACCGAATCGCAGAAGCACTCTCATTGCATCTGTCCCGTAACCCTTTCCTCTGTTCTCAACTTTGTATATAGCAATGCTTACTTTTGCAGTTCTATTAATAGGCCGAACACTAGAAAGTATACAGTGTCCAAGAAATTCTCCTGTTTTAATATCATCCATAGCAAAAGCAAAAGATCTCCCGGTCTTTCTATCTTGCCAAGTGCTTCTAATCCATTCCTCACGTTCTTTCCGAGAATGTGGAACTACTGGACCTAATTCTCTTCTTAAATTTATTTTATTCCAATCTTCCATGATCTTCTCTAGATCATTTATTTCAAATGATCGTAATCTTACTTTTTTACCCTCAAACATTTTCTTCCAACCTAGCATGCAAATGGATGTTCTTTTATTATTGATTTCGTTATTCACAACAAAAATTTATAAAGTTGCGCCACATTTGGATAATTATTAACTGACTGATAAGAGATAGAAGAGGTTGGTAGAGTATGCCAGGTAAGAAATCCGAGAAACAAAAAGAATCAGCAAAAACAACAAATCCATTAGAAAAATTGTTCAACTCACAAGAAGACATTCATGATAAAACCAGCCTTATCTTTGATCAATACAAGTTATACGTAGATTTGGCAGATAAAATTAGTGCTAGACGAGCAACTACTAATAGCTTTTATTTAACAGCAAACAGTTTCCTTTTTGTTGCAATAGGGATTTTGTTTAGCAATGGTTTGGAAGTAGTAGTTCCAATGATTCTACTTATAGGAGTCTTTGTTTCTATAAGTTGGTGGTTGCTAATTATCTATTATAAAAATCTTAACAGTAGCAAATACAAGGTAATTAATGAAATTGAGAAGAAATTGCCTGTTATGGGATTACTTACAGAATATAGACTTAGTAAAACACAAGAAAAACCCATTAGAGGACTTCGAGGATTAACCTCTATTGAACAATGGTTGCCAGTCAGTCTACTTACGATGTATTCACTCGGACTCATTGTCCTTTCTGTAATCTTGATTCTTGTAGCAACTGGAGTAATAGCTCAAAGTCCATTTGCTTAAATTCAGCGAGAATCATTTTCCATTAATTCAAAGATAGCTTTTATAACGGATTTAGAATTCCAACGAACTAATTTATCAGCATAAGTTTTTACAAAACTAGATATTCGTTTTTGGCCTCTGGGGATAACACCAAGGACTGGCTTGCCATAGACATTAGCGATTAATACTTCATTCTGAATCCACTCACTATAAGATGGATACATACTAGCAATGACAATTAATACATGACATCCACGTAATTGGTCACATAGTTCTTGCATTAATTCCTTATCGCCATCAGCTGAAAGCGGATCATGTTCAGGAACACTGTAATTATAGAATACAAAATGATCTATTTTTTTGAGTAAATTTACTAGACTAATATAGTCATCACTATGATCCCATGAATGACTGATGAAAAGCCTTACAATTTTCCCTTTAGACATTTTAATGCGTTCCTATTTTATTCAACAACATATTTTAAATTTCCAAGAATTATTTGAGATATTTAAATCCAAGTAATTAAATTTATCTGAAAAGTTGGATACATTATTTTTTACGATTTCTAACAGTATTTACTTTAGAAATAGAAACATGTTACTTTTTAACGAATAGAAGTACTAAAGAAATAGGTGATATTAATTGATCGATATTTTGAAAAAAGAACTTACAAAGGAATTTGATGCTGCAGTCGAACACATTACAAAAATATGTGAACAAGAAGGATTCTCAGTAATGCTCACAAAATCTATTGATGGGATTTTAAAGAAGAAATTAAAAATTACAGATCATCCAAGATATACAACCATTCTTGCATGTAACCCAATACTAGCAAAAATGGGTTTAGAAGCATCTTTTAACGTAGGACTAGTTTTCCCCTGTAGTTTTGTAGTTTATGAAGAGGATAATAAGATCTTTGTGTCTCATGTTTCTATTATGAAAATTGCTAAGGAAATTGGTCTTGCATCTGCAGAAGCTATGGATCCAATTATTGAAAAAACTAGTAAAATGGTTCACAAAGCTTGGGAGCAATTCTAAACATTTTTCTTTTTATTTCATTTTTAGTATCTATACCGAGAAAGAATATTGAGTTTTTTGATTAGCTTAAAATAATCGATTGAATCAAAACTACTTAGATTATGGTGAAACCTTGTGAATGAAAACATATATCGTCGTCGGCGAACATTTAGAAGACTTTGGAGCTCTTGGAGCACATTTTTCTTTATGTTCTTTTTCTTCTATATTGTCGGAGATTTGATTGCTGACTGGTGGGATAATGAGACTTGGGTGTGGATAATAATTGCATTTTCCTTATTCTTTGCAGTAACGAGTACAATTAGAGTCCTCGTTTTTAGAAGCTCAAGAATCTCTTCTGATGCAGGAACAAGACATTATACTTCGAGTTCAGCTGATCCAGATTATATTCCAGAGAGTGACCCACATTATCGTCCAGCTAAACCAGAGCAACAAGCTGCAAAACAAAGTAAAACGTTTTGCAAATATTGTGGAAATAGTATCGAAAACTCGGCACAATATTGCGCTAATTGTGGTGCAATGGTCGAGGAATAATTCTTTTTTTTCTCTTCTCTTTTTTCCCCAATATATCGTATTACCATAATAATAGCAATTATTTTTAAGGTGAAATCACATGAGGGTTACTGAATTGGTGCGGATATTAAGATGAAATGTCCAAAATGTAAAAACAAAGATATTTTTGTTATGGAAACTCAAAGAGGTTCTTATGATATTCTAACATGCAGTGGCAGTACATCAACCAATTTTGCAATACTTAGAAGATTTAGATGCAAAGAATGTCTCCATGAGTGGGAGAAAAGTTAAGAATTAATCGAAAGTGATTTGGGGACTTATTGTAGTTGGAGTATCACTTTTTATGGCTACTTTTTGGACCTCAATCTCACCGGCAAAAATTGAGTTATAGTTTTTGGTCATAGTATCATAATTAACAATGTTATATGTTTCTGGTCCGAGAGCATACAAGATATAGAGAAGAACTTCTGATAAATCTTGGAAATATGATCCTTTGACGGTTTGTATTATATCATACTTTTCGCCATTTGGTTTTCTAATAAACAACAAACTATTTTTTGTAAAAGGCTTGATTCCTTGACCTTCTATATAGCTAAGTACAATTTTATCGACGAAGCGACCACATTTTGTACAAGTAGGTCGTAAATCTCCGCCTCTAAATTTACTATACGCGAGACCCAATTTACATAACGAATAAACATCGCAGTAATCGCAATAATAAGAATCACTAAGTTTTCTTTCACTAAAACGGCTTACTTTTATCATTCTATCAAGAGATGGACAACTAAAGCAGGGAGAATCACAGTGTAGAAAGATTTCGTCCATTTTTTAATTCCTTCCTTAATTAAGACCCAACTCTTAGTATAAACGAGGGTATTTAATGATAGAGATTGCAGTAATGTTCTGCCATTTCCTTAAACATGTACTAAATTTGGATAAAATAAATCTTATTAAATCGGTAAACGCATATTTTTGATTGACAATGACAGATAATTGGCTAAACAAAATCTATCAAATGGATTGTATTAAAGGTATGAATGAAATTCTCCCAGCTAAATCCATAGATGTCATTGTAACTTCTCCTCCTTATAATATCAATATTAATTACACTAGCTATGATGACAATCGTCCTTTCAACGAATACCTTGATTGGTTAGATAGTATAGCTCAAGGATGCTCTCGAGTTCTAAAAAATGATGGATCGTTCTTCTTTAACATCGGAGATCGTCCTTCAGATGAATTACGTTCACTTACGGTTGCTCAAAAGATTGCACAACATTTCAAATTGCAAAATACCATTCATTGGGTAAAATCCATTGCTATTCCAGAAAAAGATATCAATATTGGCCACTATAAACCTGTGAATTCTCAACGCTATCTAAATAATTCCCATGAATACATTTTCCATTTCACAAAACAGGGAGATGTTGAAGTCGATAAATTAGCTGTTGGAGTTCCATATGCTGATAAGAGTAATATCGGTCGATGGAAAAAGGCTCAAGAAGATTTACGGGGAAGAGGTAACCAATGGTTTATTCCTTACGAAACAGTTCAAGAGAAGAAAAAACATCCAGCAAT
>DAOVPS010000002.1:0-49748 GCA_030629105.1 Candidatus Heimdallarchaeota archaeon | reverse complement strand
TTTGGTGTAGCAATGGCTGCAGTAGGTATGCTTGCTATAGTAGGTACTGTTGTTTCAAACGACGCTTATGGTCCGATTGTAGATAATGCTCGAGCTATCGCAGAACAAGGAGGTTTGGATAAAGAAGTAATCCGAACAGCTGATAAATTAGATTCTGCAGGTAATACAGCAAAAGCTATCACCAAGGGATTTGCTATCGGTGCTGCCAATTTAGCTGTTTTTGCATTATTGTTTTCCTTCGCAGAAGAAGCAGGAATACTACCTGTTTTAGATGGCGGAGATGGTATTGATCTTCTGAATATCTATGTGCTTGTTGGAGCTTTTCTAGGAGTCATTGCACCGGTTCTATTTTCTGCTTTACTTGTACTTTCTGTACAACGAAATGCAGCTATAATGGTTGAAGAAATTAGAAATCAATTCGAAAGCAATCCAAAAATCCTGGAAGGAACAGAACCACCTGATTTCCATGCCACAATTGAAATTGCAACGAAAGGTGCCTTAAGAGAACTAATACTACCAAGTATAATTTCAGTATCCTTCCCACTTCTAGTTGGAGTGATTTTTGGTGTTGCAGCTCTGGCAGCTTTCTTAGTAGGAGCCATTCTTTCTGGATTTGTCTTTGCGATATTTATGTCAAATGCAGGAGGATCATGGGATAATGCTAAGAAATGGATTGAAGATGGCAACCTTGGTGGTAAAGGTACTGATACCCACAAGGCAGCAATTACAGGTGATACTGTAGGTGATCCATTCAAGGATACTGCTGGTCCTAGTATAAATACCCTGTTAGTCGTTATGGTGCTAACTGCCACAATATTTCTAGGCTTACTAATGCTAATTAATGGTGGAGCAGGTCTAGTAGGTTACATATAGGACTAGATTTTTCTATTTCCTATATCCTCTTTTTCTTTATTAAAAAATAAGAAATAGATTGGTTGTTGAAACCAATCTTATATGTGTCATTAATTTTCTATTGATGTACTTATCTGAGAATTTTTTTTCTTTTCCGTAACCAAATAACGAATGCTGGTATTGTGATCAATGAGCAAATTATAGCAATAAATGGTATCGATAAAAATCCAGATTGTTTTCCTGTTGTCTTTATAACTTCCGTTTCAATACCACCTATTAGTACACCACCAATGTAAGCATTCACCAGATAGATACCAGATGTTCCTTCATCAACATCATCAGGTACATCAACTACCAATTTGACTTCATACTCCTCATCAGGTCCAAGAACTTGAGGATAATCTCGTTTAATTATTGCAGACCAGACATCTCTTCCAGAGATATGCTTCGTTTCAAGGTAGATAAGTTCAGTAGTTTGCATTGGATTGTGCAATATAAAGAAAATTTCCGCTGGAGAAGTAGCGGCACTTACATCACAATTTTCTTGTCCTTGGTTATTATCCAAATCTTCGTCCCAATATTGATTTATAGTCACCATAATACATTGATGTGCAGCTATTGAAGGTGTCCAATCAACTTCAGCAATTTCCGATCCTAATCCAGGAACATCAATAATATCTGAATCGATACTATTCCACGTTCTTTGTCCACCGCCAAAGTTTGCCCATTCAAAAGTAACTTCAGTATTCGTAGCTTCTACGTCTATATCATTATGAATCGTAGCTCTAATAGTATATGTGGTTAAAGCTTCTAGATCATTCGAATTTATTTCTGTCCAAGTTCCTTGTTCATACAGTTGTATTTCAGGATTATTCCATCTTGGATCATTGCCTGTTGGGTTTAGATACCATGTTGAATCATCCCATTGGCTATAGGTGTACGGATCACATGTATCAGCTTCTGATAAGCACCTGAACATCGTTACAGCCGTTCGACCAGATGATTGCCCAACTGCTTCAATATTAATTATGTCTCCAGGCGTCATAGTTGGAATATTATCACTCAAAACAAATGAACCACTTGAAGCTGATTCTACGAATAAAGTGTTTCCAAAATAGATGTTGACACTCTCTGAACTACTAAAGCCACTTCCAGTTATATCAAATGCGAAACCAATGTAGCTTGTAGATGGATCTATAGAGATTGCAGCGCCACTACTTGTTACAGTTATTGTATCTTCAAATGGTATGAAATTGTGTCTGGTAACTGTGATATTCATTTCACCGCCATAACTTGGGTTAATTGAGAAGTAAGCGTTACCGAAAGTATCAGTATGCTCTACAGCATAGACATCATTTCCTTTTTGCAAGCAAATCTTAGCATGAGATACTGGATTAGCATTTTCTTGAACATTTACTACGAATCTTTGTATACCGCCAGAGCCAATAGTATCAGGAAATGTGACTAACAATGGCTCAGGTTCTTCAGTGTAGATAGACATTTCCGGACAACCAAAAAGATGGTATAAATCAAAGGTTTCTTGGACGAAATCACCAGTATAACCACGTATAGCTGCCAAGTAGATTTTACCATATGTCAAAATTTGTCCAAGTTGGAAAAGTTCTCCACCAGCAAAATCAGTGTTGAATCCTGGCCAGATTGCATCTATTAGACCATGTGCAAAGTCATCATTTATTCCGCTTCTGCTGTTTCGTGTAGCTCCAATTGCGGCTACTGCTCCTCCTCCATTTCGTCTGACAAACATTTCACATAACGATTCAAAGTTACGATTTAATGCAGCATCATTATTTTGATCAATTTCTCCATCAAACCAACCACATTGACAATCAATAGAAAGTAGTAATGGTAACAGATCACCATTTGCTAGACCAGCTACATCTCCAGTATTATAGTTAGGATCTCCCCAGCCATCTGCACCACCCCAACCACCTGTATCATGGTTGAAGAAATTCCTACTACCACCATGATCTCGGTGGTAGAATAGAAATCGTCCGTCGGTGATGTTGTCTGTTATATCATTTCGATCTCCATCCCATGCGAATCCCGGCCATAGTAAACCTGCAGGGAGAGGAACACCAGCATCATAGAAATTTGTTGGTCCATTGTTATAATTGGTTGGATTTTCTCCTGCTGGATTATCAGCACTGTAAATTCGATCGACATCATATCCTGCTCCAACCAAGAAGTCTCTTATTTCTTCTGAAGTTAAGACGAATCTCCTATCTTCAAAACCGTCTCGAAACTGTGTTTGAGTTACAGGAGGACCAGCCCACCATCTATCTTGATCTTGGAAGAATGCACTCACAGCGGCAGAGTTATAGAAATCAGCATCATTTGGTGGATTGATTTCGTAATCTAATATCTTATCAACAATAATTGTAGTCTCTGCACCTGTATCTACTGATAGACGACCAATGTACATATCTGGGAAGTAATCTTCACCATCCACTGTGACATAGTGCATATCGGAAGCAATTTCAAATCCTCCATGTGAGTCACTTGGGTGTGCTGTAATGTAATTCGTTGGAATAAACTCAGAATCCCCAACTAATAGAATGTAGGAGGGAGCTGGATCCCATGTATCATACGCATTCTCGATGTATGTTCTTATATCAGCAGCAGTAGGTCCACCAGCATCTATATCCGAGGTTCTAACAATCGTCGTTGTTACTCCTTTCTTCTCTTTCCACAGAGCCAGAGGTCTTATTTCATCAAAGAAATTATCATGAGTGATAATTAGATATTCAGAACCTGTTCTTTCATCCACACTAAAATCATGCTGTGGCAATAATTCCCAGGAAGGACTATAGAGGTAATTGAGCACTGAATCTTGAAGCATTTCATGAAAACTTGGATTAAACAATCGAGAGGGAACTGGTCTCATTTTTTCTGCTCTATCATAGTTGATTCTAACTTCTATTTTTGAATAAGCTCGAACTCTTTTTGTTACTGGATTGAATTGGATTGGATTCAAATTCAAAACAAGTAAGCGATGACCTCGAAGGATGATTGATTGATTATGTCCTTCAAGTGTTGCTAGCTCTCCCGGGAAGAAGGAATCAGTATTGTAAGAAATATCATCGAATTGGTAATCCGGTAATGATGCATTGATGAAATCCTCTTCATCTTCTTGAGCAGGAGTAACATAATAGCCATCAAATTCCACATATTCTGTATGCATAATCTCTAAACTCAAATAAATAGGATTCATTTTGGGATCATAGTTGTAGGGGATCTCCAATAATCTTCTAACAACCGGAACTGCCGGTTTTCCTCCTTCGACTAAGTTACTACCTCCGGGGATGTTTAAGTGATCAAATTGTGTTCCATCAAACATTTCTGAGATTCGATACATACCATAAAAATCCGTATCAACAACTAGTCCCATTGTATCTCTTGATTTTGATGCAACATCCAGTCTTTCACCAACAGCACTTTGTTTAAAGGAAACCCATGTTCCACCGTTTGGAACAGGTGTTACCGTCGGTTCATAATTCGAGGATTTCTCAAAAAAATCATCCTCTTGTATCAATCTTGATAAGTAATCACTATTGAGATTGGAATCTATTGTTTGATTGCTTGTTATCAAAATTGTAAACGGAAAAAAACTCGAAAATATTATTATTAATTTTAAAAGAACGATTATTTTATTTCGTCTAACAAATGTCATAAATAAACCACCAAATGTAAAGAAATAGAGAAGCAAATTGCTTTCTAGTTCGCGAATAAATAATGCTAGAATTACTTTCAATAATTATCATTATTTAGTTTTCGTTGATCTATTTAAGGAATGAAAAGGTAAATGCTAATGATATCATTAAATTGATTTTGGCAAAAAGTTGCTCACACCCAATTTTTCCTTTTTCTAAACAGGTATTCTGTTAAGAATTTTTGAATTTGGTAAGTCTTTAATATATAATAAGCTATAACTATGTGGGATAAAATATGAGAAAGAGGAACTTGCAATATTTTAGTTTAGCAATATTAATTTTCACAATTAGCATTGCTTCTCTTACTAGTATAAAAAGTAGAGGTGTATTTGATCAAAAAGATGACAAGCTTGGTTTAAATAATCCAATTGCTATTTATCTTCCATCCAATTTTCATGTTTGGGAGAATCGCTTGTATTTCTATATGTATGATTCACTATATCAATATGATATAAGTGACAGAATGAATATAGTTTACAAAAACCAATTATACATTGACTATTCAATAAACGAAGTCGTTTATTTCGAAGACAATGCATATACTTACCATGTTGCTCCTACGTCTTCTCCAGATAATAATACCTTAATCTTAGATAGGTATACATTAGATGAGAATCTTGGATTTATTGAGAAGAAAACTTTCCAAGGACAAATTAATGAATCTTATGTGTTCATCACAAATTTCTTGAGTGAAACAGTTGCAATAATCAATACCGATATGGTTCTAGCCACTAGTAGTGGTGAGAATTCAACTTTAGGTGGAATAATAGAAGAAATAAATGAAGAGATATTGGTAGGAGATTTATCTTATCTACAAAATCTTCGAGGAAGCCACTTTGAGGATTCTTATGGTTATTTATTGGCTAAAAAAGAAGAGCTTGTAACTTATTTTGGTGTCTTTGATTTTACAAATTATACGAATCCAACGAAGCTAGGAAATTGTACAGTTAGTTGTAATGCTGATAAAGTAACTGGACTAGCAAAAAAGGATAATATTGTCTATATTGAAACCGCAAATAGCACAGCAATAGCAATAAATGTCACTGATAAAGCAAATCCTATAGAATTAGCGACATTTAGTGTATCACTACAAAATGCAAATGTAAAAATACATAACCACTTTGTATTTGTCACAAGTTTTAGTAAATACCTTACAATTTATGATATCTCTCAAATTAGTGATCCCATAGAACTTAGTTATTTACAAACAGATAGCATTATAGATGAGATCTCTGTGTTTGATGAATTATTAATAATTACAGAATTAATATCTGTGGGATTTTATGATTGGTCAAATCCGATTTCCATAACTAAATTAAATATTAGCTTACCTACATCATCCTCATTCAATTTCAAGGCATATTTGATTATTGGAATCGTTTGCACAATATCCGTAACTATTAATAAGATATTTCTAAGGAAAAAGATTCGAATATTAACAAGAAAAAATAAGGGATAAGTTTGTTCACAGCATGAACAAATTTCCTATCTATTTTTTTTCTTCAATTCAATAGCAATTTCATTTGTGTTATTCCACTTATAAAAAAAGATTGAATATGATGAAACAAAATAGATTATTTCATCATTTCTTATTTCCAATTCTTGAATTCATCAATAACTGTAACAATCATTTTCATACCATCGATGAAATCAGCAACGTAAATATTTTCATTCGGAGCATGAGCATTAGTGTTTGCATGACCGCAACCTAAGGAAACAACTGGCATGTGATCTCCAAAAAGGTACATAGGTCCGGAACCACCTGAAGTTGATTGTAAAGCTGCTTCATGATTATAGATTCTCTTGTTTGCTCTTTGGCAGAGCTTGACAAAATCGTCATTCACATAAGTCTTGGATGGAGGATAACCGTTTGACCAGTCTATCTTAACATCAGTGAAACCATTATCATCAAGATATTTTCGTAAGTTCTTGAGGATTTCATCTGGGTCTTGATTTTTGACCAGCCTGAAATCAATTTTAACTGAGGCTTCTTTAGGAATAACAGTCTTCCCGCCTACTCCTTGATACCCAGCAGTAATCCCACAAATGTTACAAGTTGGTTTAGTAAAGTAAGCATTTTTTGCTTCCTCATTAGTCATTCCAAAACGGAATTCTTCCAAACCGTAGTGTTCTTTCATTTCTTCGGGATAGAAATTGTAATTATTGATTACTTCCGATTCCTCGTTTGTTATAATCTCTATGTCGTCGTAAAATTCTGGAACAAGAATTCTCCCTTCTTTGTCTTTTAGAGAATTAACCGCATGCATGAGTTTTTCTGCAGCATTAGGAAGATGTGTGGCACTAGCTGAATGCGAGTCAATATTCATTTGCTTTACTGATAATTGAACATAAAGTATGCCTTTTACACCAAGAATGAATTCTTGTAGTCCTTCTCTATTGCTTCCACCAAACTCCCAGATACATCCATCGACATTCTTGAAGAAATCAAGATCCTTGTCTACATAATCTGTGAGGTTTTTGCTACTGCTTTCTTCCTCTGTCTCGATGACGAATTTGATATTGCAAGGAAGCTTTAATCCGGCATCTAACCAAGCCTTCACAGCATGAATTCTACAAACAATTTCATCTTTGTTATCTGCAGTTCCTCTACCGTACATTCGTCCTTCTCTTATGCTGAGTTCAAAAGGAGGAGAATCCCAGAGATCAAATGGTTCAGCAGGTTGCACATCTGCATGATCATAGAACATTAGGGTTCGTTTTGCTCCAACATCCATTAATCCGGTAACCACTGGGCCACCGGCTGTTTCATGTATTTTAGTTTCATAACCATGCTCTTTGAGAAGTTTAGCTGAAAATTCTGCTGCTTCCACAAGAAATTCTTCTTTTGCTGAAACAGAAGCTATAGCAATGAATTCAGCTAAATCCTTTATCGCAACATCCTTTCCTTTTTCAATTAATTCATATACTTTTTCTAGTGACAATAAGAACAACTCTTTCTATGTTTTAATTTACTGAATAATTCCTTTCTACTTAATTAACTTTAAGTTGAAAATTAGTTTTTACTCTCTTATCTTTAAATAAAGAATTGAAAAAAAGAATAGAAAAAAATAGATTAAAAACAGAATCGAGAAGGAATAGTTAATTATTCCTTCTTGCCGATCGATTCTATTACTTTGTCTAAAAATTCTATGATGGATGTACTAATAGTGTATTTGGGTTGTCCTAAGTCTATCAATGAAATGGAGCGACCAACTCCATCTTGTAGTACTGCTGGAATCCTTGTTTCGTTGATTTTCAAAGGTTTATCTGTTTGTGATATAACGAAAGATATTGTACAATTTTTTGAAGTTTGTTTGATGATTTTGTGTAATTCGTCTGTATGGGCTTCAATGCTTTTGGGAGTTGAAAAATTAGCAAAATGGATTACTCCATCTAAACTATTTGATAAGTGTTTATGAACTGTGGGTTTTTCTGCTGAAGTTAATAGAATTGTTCCTTCGACCTTGTTGAATTTAAATACAGTTTTATTGTCTTCGTTTCTGTAATAAGTAATTAAAGAAGAATTCTTTTCAAAGATTGCTTTCCTTGTGATTGGAAATAGTATCTCGTCTGTTCCTGAAATTAGTAGTTTAATTGGTTTATCTTGGTATTTAACAACGTTATAAAGTAGTTCTACGCTTTTTCCTAGTACGACATTTGCTTCTTCGATTTCACTGAGTGTAAATTGACTTTGTTCTCTGAATATCGCTGCTTCTATTTGACCGCTTAAAGTATTAATTTGTTCTTTGTTTATCTCATGTACATCTCCAAATTGAACTAGCCAATTAGAAATTTCTTCTGAGATATTATCTCTAGCTTTTGTAGTAAAACTCTCTGCAGCTGTTGGGAAGTATATTAAAAGGAATGCGGGTACTACACCTTCATTTTTCAATATTCTATCATCTGTAACTTTTGGATTTTTAATCTCGAATGTATAAACGTATAGTAGATATTCTGTATGATAAGCAACTGGCAGAGGCCCGTAAAGGGCTCCACCACTTTCTCCAAAGTTCAAGATAACCGAGTAATAATTTGCTATATTGAGTAAATCATGTGCTTTGATATTGGGAATCATAGGATCGTGAAAGATAGCCATTCCTGTATCTGAGAATGCTGAAAGAGCTGTGTGTACTCTGAATTTCGTGGAAATCATTATTTATTACACCTGTGGGGATTTTTCTGCGATTTTATCTACAAGCCATTCTATGGCTGATTCTACTCCATCTCCGAATTTTGCAGAACTTGGAAGTATGTTAAAGGAACGTCCAACCATACTACAAATATCATAAATTTCAATTGCTTCTTGAGCAGTCATAGGATTTTGTTCTTTCAAATCTTGTTTGTTAACAAGAATCAGAATTGGAATATTTTCTTCAACTAAAGTGAGCATATAATCAAAGGAAAATTTAGAGACTTCGTAAGAATCACTATTACTTGATTGACGAATTGTTCCATCAATAACATAAATAACAGCTTCTGCTTGTGAAATACCTAAAGTCCATAAGCTTTCCCGATAAAGCTCCTGTCCACCTACATCTATAGCTGTTAGAGACCAACCACCGATATTTATTGGAGATTGACGGATATCAATTCCTAAGGTAGTTCTGGGATCATCTAAGACTGGTTCTCCTGTTTCGAGAAATCTTACAAGAGTTGTTTTCCCCGCACCACTAGCACCAAGGATAACAATATTTGCTTTTTGTTCGATTGATTTTCTTCTGAAAATTCTACTTAACCAACTCATGTAATCACCTATTGTAATTGTTCTAAAAGGCTCTTTTGTACCTCGATCTCAAAGTGATTTGACCTCATCCATAATAGAAGAGATGCATCCGCTAATGACATGTTTTTTTGTGCAGCAAAATCTGCTGGAGGAATGATATCACTAGATTCGATAGCAAGTTTGAAGAATTGCATTAATTCTTCCTTAATGCTTTCTTTCTTTTGTTCAGCGAAAAGTTCAGCAATTTTCTTACAAAATGGGGAAGTAAATGTGCCATATGCTGTTTTCATTGGTAAAAAGAGAACTGTATATTCTCCTTGTTTTCCGTCAATAATCTTAAGAACTTCATCTGTAACCGGTAGGGCATGTAAGGATACATTGTTTGTTAGGTTTGAAGAATTTGCAATCAATGTTATGTGTCTCTTAAGTTCATCTGGGATATATTCATATAAGTTAGCTAAGAAATTTCTGAGTTCTTCTTGTTCTCCGACTATCAAAGTTTTCTGTTGTGTTAAAACAGAGAATATGAAATTATCAAAATTCTCGTAAGCTGCAGTTGTAAACTCAGGAGCTGTGTATTCTAAATTGAGTTCTTTTAGGTAAGTATTGTTATCATCTTTTAAGATTGTAGATAACACATTATTCATACTATTTAAGAAGCCAATTGGATTTAGTTTTAGATCTTCTGCATCAAGTTTCACAATTAGAGCATAACCATGATCTTCATTGTTTGCTAGTAATAAAGAACTCAGAAATAGTTCATCATCAACTGCAACTATTTTGAATACTTTATTTTCAGGATTACCCAAGGGAAGAGCTTCAATTAGTAATTTTTTCATTATCTCATCTGTTAAACCAGAGTAATAGAGTGCTGAAGCACCTTTTTCTCTACCAATTTCAACAATAACAAAATCAGTTATTTTCATGAAATGGTCCTCCCTAATTTCTTCAATTCCTCTTGTTTCTTCATTAAATCAGTAAAGCTTGGTGGTAAAACACCACTTGATCTCTGTAACCACATTGGTGGGAACAAAGAATAATAATAGCTAAACATGAATACTGTATAGAAAAGAACTGCGAGAGTAGGTATAATATGTGAGTTGTATTTTTCAGGTGCTAAATCAAACATACCTAAAATTACTTGTACAATATTAGCTACGCCTTCTAGTAAAATGCCAATAGTTCCTATTGCTGCTAATCTTAATCTTAATTTTATCATCTTATTTGCTGTTTGCCTTGCTTCTGAAAACATGCTAATAATTGTAAACACAGTTGCTAGAACTACTATTGACCCAAAAATAATAACTGAATAATCAGTTAATTCAGCCGGTACTTTATCAGTAAAGCTTGCAGCTAGGTAAACAACACTAGTCAAAGCTAAAAGTATTACTTGAATAAATGCTAAAACCTTAATTATGCGTCTTATTACCATTCGAAAGTTAATTATCTTTAAAAGGAACAGATTAAGTGCATAAATAGCAATGGTGTATCCAACGACTGATAAGAAAATAGAGAAGTTTGAATGCATAACACTACCACCAAGAAAACCACCGAGATGATCCGAGAAATAAGTTACTCCAATTACAGCTACTGCGACATAAAGTAATCTAAAACTAAGATACGAATCACTTCTTACGCTTGTTTTACGAATTTTGTTTGAAATTATAATTTGAAAGATTATAGTCCCTAAAACAATTAAACCATAGGAAATTAAACCAAGAAGTCTAATATATGTTAATTCTAAAGAGACGTCAAACCAATCGGTTAATGAAACCATTTTATCACCTTATTTTTATAATTTAATGCTACATTCATATTTTCATCATTATTTATAAATATTGTGTTTTTTACAAATCTTATTAAAAATAAGTAGAATTTTCAGTTTTTATTGAAAATTCTTTTTTATGCTGAAAATTAGAATTTTCTCACTTTGAGAGCACTAAAACTTTCTTAACAAGCATACCCAAGTCAGTTAAATTCCTTTCATGCCCTTTTGCTTCCATTAGCCCAATATTTTTAAGATGCTTGAGATGGTTGGAGACAGAACCAAGTGAAACCTTAAGAGTCTTCGTCATAGCTTCAAGATTCATTCCTTCATCAACGCAGTTCAATAGCTGTAAAGTTACAGGTTCAGAAATTAGAGATCCAAATGATTTGTATATCTTTTTTTGAAAGACCTTTTCTTTACCATCAATTTCTTCAGTAATAAAGTACTCATAATCCATTTCATTTAAATTTTGAACCAACTGAGCAGCTTGAAGCAATGCTATATTCATTGAAAAAGATTCATTGCCGAAATTTAAAAAATATTTGTGATCAGCTTGAAAATCAACTAATAGAGCTCGTGCAAAATCTAATATAATTTCTAAGAAGGAGTCATTCGTCTCAAGATCAATTACCTGCATATTGAACTGTATTTTTGCTAATTCACAGTACTCTCTTAATTTCTTCAAACTCTCTTCTATATCTTTATAGTTTGGAGTTCCCTTTCTTGTATCACTTTTCGAAACAAATACGACAATTTTTGAGGATGTGTGGAGTCTGTCAAAATCAATTACTCTTTGATAATCCTTCTTTAAAGGGGCGATTTGTATTTGGTTCGTCATGTATTTCAAATCCCAAAGTATGTACTACTATATGAAATATTGAGTATAAAAATTTCACTGTTTAGTGAAAATTTATCAATTTTTTAAAAAATAGTGCAATTTTTTATTTTAACTCTTGAATCTTGTCAACGAGCCAAAGAACAGCTATTTCTACTCCATCACCAAATTTCGCTGATGTAGGCAAGATATTGAAAGATCGCCCGACTAATTGTGTAATATCATAAAGCTTTATGGCTTCCTGAGTTGTTAGTGGATTTTGATCTTTGAGATCTTGCTTGTTTATTAGTATGAGAATTGGAACATGCGTTTCTACTAATGACAACATGTAATCAAAATTAAATTTACTTTCCTCAAAAATTGCAGTGTCACTTTTTGATTTCACTGTACCGTCAATAACATATATCACAGCATCAGCTTGACTTACCCCTAGACCCCAAAGACTTTCCCGGTATAGCTCTTGTCCACCTACATCAATAGCTGATA
Organism: Candidatus Heimdallarchaeota archaeon; assembly: GCA_030629105.1. Taxonomy (GTDB): domain Archaea; phylum Asgardarchaeota; class Heimdallarchaeia; order JABLTI01; family JABLTI01; genus JABLTI01. Next base: position 37,353 of record DAOVPS010000002.1, on the reverse strand, counting down.
AAGACCAACCACCGATATTAATGGGATTTTGTCGAATATCTATACCTAAGGTTGTACGAGGATCCTTCATAACTGGTTGACCTGTTTCCAAATAGCGTACTAATGTTGTTTTTCCTGCTCCTGATGCCCCTAGAATCACTATGCTAGCTTTTTGTTCCACTTTTTTTATACCAAAGATTTTGGATAACCAACTCAATTATCTCACCTCGATTTAAAGATTGAATTAACTATTCTAGGATATTGTAGTATGGTGATTTTTTAATCTTAGTCTTTCTGCACATTGAATTTGTTAAAGATTAAACAATTGGCAAGTAATTACTTTTTTGGTTCAACTTTTTCGTTATTAATTTTATCAACTATTAATTTCAAGTCTTTATGATATTTCCGAATAGACATTGCGAGAGCTTTCAATAGAAGTAATTTTTCCAAAGAAATTACTAGATAGTCATTTTCTTCTTTCGCATTTTGAATTAATTCCTCATAGAGATGATACCGGATAGATTTCCAAATCTCAAAATTAAAGACACAAACACCTAAATCGCCAAAAATATCTTTCAAATCATTCGGATATTGTTTTGCTAATTGATCATAATCTTCTTTCGTTACAATGAAATCAATATCCTTTCCTGCTTTTCGTAAACCGTAAAATTCCATTGCTAATCCTCCCACAAGCAAAGGTTTCTTCTTAAATTTATAATTTAATTTCTTTAAATCAATATCCAACTCAAAACACATCTTTCATTAATCGATTTTTCTAAGCATGGCTAGCATTTGAACAAGATCATCAGGTGTTTCCAGTAATTCTAGTAATGCTTTTTCTGGATTCTTCTGATTATTTTTAACAAATCTCGTTGTTAAAAGTAAAAGATCTCCTTTGTATCCAACAACACCATGAATTGGACCAATACCAAGATGTGCCACTTCTTGAACGGCTATATTATTAGCAGGTAAAGTAATGACCTTTTTTGAAGTTGATTCTGTAAAAGCAATTGTTGCACATGGTAAAGCCTTATCCCATTCTCCTAATGCTGTAAGATAGGTTTTCCCTAGAGCCAAGTACATTAAATCCGGTTTCTCTTTTTCAACAATTTCTTGAAAATCATCAGGTATTCTGAGTAACCTTGCTCTTTCAATTAAATCTTCATTGTTCATTTGCGAAAAAGAACAGTTGTAGGGAGGAACTAATTCATTCTCTTCCACTATTCCAAATCCAGCAGAAATAATGTAAAAACTTACATCAAAGAAATCTCTTAATTGTGTTACAGCTGAATTTATACTTATATTCAATGATCCTCGATACAAATCTCTTGCTGTACGTTTTTCAGGAAAACGTTCAACAAATGAATCTTTCATTTCCTTCATTACAATATCTTTGCATCTAGGTTCTGTGGAATATGATATTGATTTCCTTTTACTACATGAAGCGAACACTAATATTTTCATTCCATCTGCTCTCCTAATTCATCCTTATCTTTAGATTGCGTAAAAGAAATTAAGTCTACTAGTTTCCTTACAAATTGATTATCCATATTAATACTAAATAAATGCTCCTCCGCAATAGTCTTTTTTGCCAAGATCATTTCATGACTATCAAGTTCTTCCAAATAAGCTTGAACCATAGCAAGAGGTATTTTTAGCTGATCCGAGAGTTCTTGAGGTGATAGTGTTTTTTTGGTAATTAAAGCATTAATAATAGCTAATCTATTTCTATTTGAGATTAATTCTAAGAGTGCTGGTAATTCAATCTTGGTTTTATCATCAATTCTCTTCTCTTTTTTAACTCGATCTAGTGCAAATTGCTTAGCTCTTTCTAAGGCTTCTTCTTCATTATCTACCAAATAAACCAGTTGTGATGACCGCATCTTCTGGAATGCAGGTTCTAATGAAGTAAAAACTGAAGCAGAAACTCCTCCAGCTTTTGAAAAAATAACTACATGCAACCCCAAATCCACTGCGAGAGATATCTGCACACTGGTTTCTGTTCCCCCACCAATTGCAATGAGACAATCAGCAGAATAAATTAACGGCCAACAATATTCATTGCCAGAAAATGTAGATGCAAGGTTCACATGAGATAATTCATTACCTTCTTCCTTATGGTTCCCTGGAAGAATGTTTGCCGATATACCTCCTGCATCATTTACACCTTTTGTAACAGCTTCTGCAACACCAGTCTTTCCACTAACAAGAACGACAATATTCAAAGTTCTTCCAAGTGCAAAACCTAGTTTATATGAAAAATCCCAAGCAAATTTATCTTGCTCTACGTCCAAATCTAGATTTCTGCTGCCTACTACTGCAATTTGAAGCTTTCTCATGGATAGAAAAGTAGTTTCAGGCTTTTTTTGTCTTTCGATGTCACTAATTTATCCATGTGATAGAATTATAAGGATAATTCATTAATAGTTGATGAAGGAATAAATTGTCTAAAAAGAGCTAATATTTGCTTTCTGGGGTACAAAATTTGATTGTAAGAGATCCTGTGCATGGTGACATTAAATTCAGTGATAATGAAGCGAGAGTTATTGATTGTTTGCAAGTTCAAAGATTGCGTGGTATAAAGCAACTAGGAACTACTTATTTGGTTTATCCAGGAGCAATGCATACTAGATTCGATCATTCTATTGGTACAAGTTTTTTAGCTAAGATAATTATTCAAAATGTTAAACAAAATGGTTATCCAATAGATCAGGAGACCGAAGAACTCATCTCAATTGCGGGCATAGTTCATGATGTTACACATGTTCCTTATGGACATACTTTTGAAGATGAACGAAAAATTTTCGAAAGACACGATAAAAGTGAAAACTTCAGAAAGGTGCTTTCAAAAGGTGAGTTAGGAGATTTATTGGAAGAACTAGGATACAAGAATCAAATCTTGAAAATGCTATCCCAAAAAGATCCTACTATAAAGTCTCGAGAGGATCCATGGAAAGGACAAGTTATTAATGATACAATTTGTGCCGACCTGCTGGATTACATCAGGAGAGATTGTTATTACACAGGAATAAACAAAAACTATGATAACCGTGTTTTCAATTATTTCATAGTAGAAGATGGAAAACTTGTTCTCAATTTCGTAAAGAACCGTATGGAGCGTTCAGATGCGAGATCAGAAGTTTTACATTTACTACGATTAAGATATTTCCTTACTGAAAGAGTTTATTTCCATCATGCTAAACTTTCTTCTGGAGCAATGATATCAAAAGCAGTCGAGCTTGCTGTAAAAGAAGGCCAAATTTCTCGAGATGTTCTCTACACTCTAAATGATTGGACTTTGTTTAATTTTCTAAAAGGTTACCCGAAACAAAAACCAAAGGACTCGCCAATTAGAAAATTGGTCGAGAGAGTTGAAAACAGACGGCTTTTGAAAAGAGCATATGTATTATCAAGTGCAACTTTAAGTTCCAGAAAAAGCAGAGACGAATATATTAAAAAGTTTAATCCTCCAACACCTGAAAGGGAACAAATTGAAGATATGATAATAGATCGATTGCAAAAGATGACTAAAAATAATTCAATAAACAAAGCCGATGTAATCATTCATTGTTTAAGCTCCTCATCCTTGAAAGAAGCAGAAGTACTAATCAAAAATAAGGATAAGAAGATCGTTCAATTAAATGTAAGACCTCATCCTTCTGCAGATATAAAATCTATAGAGGATGCATATGAAGATCTTTGGCGTATGTATGTTTTTGCTAATGCAAAATATGCTAAGGAAGTAAACAAAATATGTGAGGAAACATTCGGGAGAGACAGTGAATATTCACCGAAGAAAAGAAGATAAAAAGAAATAAAGTGGAAAATTCTCACTTATTTCTTACAATATCATTATATAATTCATTTAATTCGATTTTGTATTTCCCTAATTTGCCACCAAAATTACCAGCTGAAATCTTCAAAACTCCTTTTACTTTAACAGCTTCTCTCATGGCAATCTTCATCGCATGTTTAACATCATTCATGCTTAAACCATTAATAATAATCTCAGGGATACTTACAACACCTTCTGGAACTAAGCTGGCAGCTATTTGATTTCTTAAGGTAGGACAATAAGGATGATTTGTAGTGGGACCAATTTCGGGATGAGGTTGATCGTCATAGACAGTTTTAGATCCTGCAGAGCAAATGGCAAAAGGAGTTATAATATAAGGTATATCTATTAGGGCATTCAATATTCTTTTTCCAGCTTTCAAAGCTGCTTTCTCAGAATCACACATCAACCAAATGTTCCCACCAGAAACACCCATTTGATAACCAATTTCTCGTTCTATAAACCAATCACCCATCATTAATGGAATCTTTATCATATTTCGATTGAATAGAACAGTTTCTGATTGGTAGACATCACCACAATGTCCTACATTTTCCATTAAATCGAATTTTGTCTTGGATTCAAGAGCATTAAAAACAGTTGTAGTTGGAATTACCAAAATTCCTTGCCTTATTCTTAATCCAAGTTCTTTGTAAAATCTCTTCTTACTTTTCTCCGGATTATTTGGATCCCAACCGCCCCAAATTTGAGTAATAAAACCAAGATTCTTGTCTGGAGTTTCATCTCCTCGTATCCAACGTTCTAAACCAGCTTCAGTTCGACCGACTACAACTGATGGTAAAGCTGTGCATTGAGCTGCTGTATATTGCATTAATTGTTCATCTCTTAATGTAACCATTAAGCGAACAACCATGCCTTCGAATGCTTCACAGTAAGTATCTTCGATTTCCACGCCTTCAAGGATCATGAGTTTGAAACCTCGTTGTTATTCTTCTGTTGGATTCTTATTGAAAAAGATTTTGCTCTGAGATGGAGAATACGACTTAATAAAAAAGCAATCAAAATAATCCAGAATTTATTTGTTCGTTTAATTCAACTTCCACATCAGTTTCTAGTTGAGCTAATCTATTATCATCTACGAATTGTTCCCCATTTCGGTATCTTGTTCCCACAAATAAATCAGGTTCATATTCTCTTCCCCTCCAAGTTGTCTTCTTAGTGATACTCAATTCCAAAGCGGAATAACCCAATAAGAAACAAAACATAAAGAAAACAAGAGGATAAAAAGTATAGGTAACCCATTGGTGAGCTCCTTTCTTATTCCAATAAATAAATACTGACAAACCACAAGTAACATACAAGATAGATGCAAATAGAATATAGAGCCATTGAAGACCAATTGGATTAAGAAGATAAAACCTGATTGTTAAAGCAAGTGCTATAGGGGCAAACATTCCCCATAAAAACCACAACAGTGCTCCAGTGATTTGTTTTGGAGGTGTAAGTTTTGTTCCTGGGAAGAGACACTTCTTCCAGCCATTCCAACATTGTTTTGGTGAATCTGGATACATACGTGTATAGACTAGTTTGGAACCATCAATAAAAAACAGCCGTCGAAGTTTCTTCTTTACAGTTCGAGCTAGAGCAAGATCTTCGACAATCGAACCTTTGAGTGCTTCATGCCCTCCAAAAGCTTCGTAATCATTGCGATTAAAAAGCATATATTGTCCTGAAGCGGTATAACTCTTCTGTTTATCGGGATTGTTTACACTATTTCTTCCTCCATATGTCAAATTGGATGCGAAATAGAAAACAGGATTAATGCTTTCCCACCAGCTTTTAATTCTTTGAAATGGGAAGACACTTACTAATGCCGCATTTCTTTCCATTGCTACTTTAATAAAATGCTTGAGAGATTCTGGTGTATGCTCTGTATCTGCATCTACAAAGAGTAAATAATCACCTTTTGCTTCTTTATATCCTAAATGGCATCCCCAATTCTTTCCAACCCAACCTGGAGGTACAACTTTATCTACTACTACTTTATCAACAAATGATTTTGCCATTTCAACTGTTCTATCAGTTGACCCACCATCTGAAACGATGATTTCATATCGGGAATAATTCAACTCTTTCAGAGATTGCAAACAAAGCGCAATATTTCTCTCTTCATTATACGTTGGAACAATTATGCTGACAAAGGGTTGCTCATAATCATCCTTAACAGGTTTTTTTGGCATTACTCCTTTCTTTCCGCTTATTGTTCCTAGAAAATAGAATAAAGCAAAAAATACTAAAACTAAATAGCCACTGCCACCAATAATTAGGAATAGTTGCACTGCAGTAATCAAATTGCCTTATCTCCTGATTAGTTTCTAGACATTTTTATACTAAAGTTCTATATTTTGAAATATTTCTTTATTGACTAAAGCAATAAGCAAAGGACTATTTATAATTTTTCAATCATTGCCCTTAATGAGTAGGTAATACTATTTTATATATATAAAATATTGCCAAACCTTTTACGTAAAAATAAATTTTCTTTATGAGTAAGATTATAAATAAAAGGTTGATTGAATAGTAAAACATGGGTGTAATGTTATGTTTTCAATAGGATTGAATTCTTTTAAATCAGTAAAAGCAGGACAAAAAATTGAACGTATTACAAAGAAGTATTCTAAGTCAGCGTACGATACTTGGAAAAATGTTATCAAAAATTTCAACAGGGATTTTAAATTGTTCCTAGAAGAAAATGATGAAAAACTAGCAGAATATGAGAATTCTCTTGTATTTATGGAGATGCATGCTTTTACTAAGAGATTAGCAAATGTACAAAACTTAGCATCATGGGGCTTTTATCATTCTGCACTCTTAGAACTTAGATTTATGTTAGAAACAACCATACTTGCATTTTATCTAGATAATCAATTACCTAATACTGATCATTCAGAGAAGATCAAACTTATGCAGAAACATAAAGGGGAACTCTGGGGTCAAAGACTGCGTAGGCGAACCTACATGTATGATAAACAATTCGGAGAAGAGGTTGAGAAGGTCATTCAAGCTATTAGTGTTTCCATAGATGAATACATGGCAGATAATTCTGTTGGAATTTGGAAGGAGAAAATCTTACCTTTTAGTGAGAAAGATTTCTATGAATGTGTTTTCCATAGCAAAAATGCTATAGCACTAAATATAAAGCACTTCTTGAAATCCTTTAAAGAATTCAAATACAATGGACCAATGATTATCATTCATAAAGAAGTAGAAGAAGTAAAAGTAGAAACTGCTTCAGAAACTGAAGCTCAAACAGGATAGCTTTACTAAGAATTGAATTATTGAGAGTTAGCAATAGAAAACTCTCATATCTTAATTATTTAAGACATCATTTTTTTAACCTATAATTAAGATTACATCATTAGGAATATCACAATCGGTGTTAGTAAATGAAATTTGAAAAAATCGTTTCTAAGGGAATATCAAGTAATTCATATTTTATTGCTTCTTCTTCAGAAGCAGCTGTAATTGATCCTCGTAGGGATGTGGATATCTATTTAGAATATGCTCAAACTCACAATGTAAAAATAACAACTATTTTCGACACGCATCGAAATGAGGATTTTGTTAATGGATCACCTCAACTTGCTTTTATGACCGGAGCAGAAATATATCATGGTCACAGACTTGATTTTAAATATGGCAACCCAGTAAAAGAAGGAAACAAATTCATAATAGATGATCTTGAATTTGAAATCCTCGAAACACCAGGACATACACCTGAGAGCATATCTATAACAGTAAAAACCGATACCGATCCTGAGAATCCTATAATGGTCTGTACTGGTGATGCTTTATTTGCCGGAGACGTTGGAAGAGTTGATTTCTATCGAGATGAGAAAAAACAACTTGAAGCTGCTAAATGGTTGTATGATAGTTTATTTAACAAGCTCTTAAAAATGCCCGAAGGAACAATTGTTTTACCCGCTCATGGAGCTGGATCGATATGTGGTGGAGGAATTAGCGGGTTACCCTTTACAACCATTGGATATGAAAAGAGAACAAATACCCCTTTACAATTATCAAAAGAGGAATTCATTAAATACAAATCGAAAGAGAAATTTGAAATCGCTCCAAATATGAAGTATATTGAAAAATTCAACTTGGAAGGAGCTCCTATTCTTAGAAATGAAATTAAGCCACACACTTTAACAGTAGAAGAATTAAAAGATTATATGACTAAGGATGTTCAAATCGTAGACATTCGGGAACCAGAGAGTTTTGCTGGAGGACACATAGAAAATACATTAAGTATTTGGAAAAATGGCCTGCCTACTTTTGCTTTGTGGATGTTAGATTATGAAAAACCGATTGTGTTAATTAAAAGTACACATCAAGAAATAAATCAAAGTATAAATTATTTAATTAGATTAGGATTTGATAACATAATTGGATATCTACAAGGATTCAGAAATTGGTATATGGCTGGAGAGAATTATCATGAAACAAAGGTCTGGTCAGTTCATGAATTGAAAAAGAATCTAGATGATGAAGACCTCTTTATCTTGGATGTTAGAACAAATTATAGTGTAAAGGAAAATGGTCAAATAAAAGGATCTAAGCATATTTTTCTAGGAAATCTTCCGCAGAGATTCAAAGAAATTCCAAAAGACAAAAGAGTTATTGTGTATTGTGACTCAGGTTTCAAAACATTTACTGGGGTAAGCTACTTGCACGAAAAAGGTTTTAAAGATGTCATTGGAGTTTTCGGAAGTATGAGTGCATGGAAGAATGCAGGATATCCCATAAATGAAGAAGAATGATTTCCATCAAATTATAACTTTTCAGAAGAAAAAAAGAGAATCCAATAAATAGAAATAATAATATACCCAATTTGTAACTAAAATATAAATAATCTTATCAAACCAAATACTAACTAGGAGGATTCTGGAATTAAAAAAGAAGAACTATTGAACCAATTAAACAAAATATGTACCAACGAAGACACTCCATGTCGTTTCACATTTAAGATTGGTGAGAATTTGCAATCATTTAACAATGTTGTTGAAATTTTCACAATTGCAGGATTCACCGTTCAAGAATTCATTGATGATCATATGTGCATTCTCGCTCGAGAAAAAGAAGGCATAAAAGAAGCTGTAAAAATTGAAAGAAATAATGTCCAGATTCAAGCATGGAAGAACACTTTAAGTGTTCTTTGTGAACAATTATCTGAACATTGTAAAGAATTTGAAGAGAGCTAAAATAGTTTTAAAAAAATCTAATTTAGATTCCACTTAAGCTTCACCTAAAATTAGAATTAAATTTCCAAAGTATTGATAGTGAGATAATCGAAAACAAGTTTATATAGGTAGAGATGATTTAGATGTCTAAAAATCCAGATGAAATCTCATTTGAAATTAAGAACTCAGAAAATAAGATGATATTCCTTGTAGGAGTCTTTCAAGATTTTACAGCATATAATATTGCAGTAGATTTCAATTATTCATACCTAGATTTTAATTCCTTTTTACAAGAGAATAAAATTGATTCACAACATTTTCAGAAAGCAGATTCTATGAGAGAAGCTAGCATTAAAATTAGTATCGATCAATGGACACAAAAAGTGGCTCATAGAGAACAAAAAGAGACGATAATCATCGATGGGTTTGATCCCAAGAAAATTCCTGATTTGTTAACTAAAAGTATATTGATGCAAGAATTACTGTATCTATCCAAAAATAGCTCAAAACTACAAATACATCTTGTATTTGTTATAGATCTAAAAAATGGAGCACTAGAAGAACAAATTCTACCAAAAATTCTCGTGAATGGTCATATTATAAATGCTGTTTAGCGATTCTTCTTCTAATTAATACTCGAGTAAATGATTTGAAAGAGATGACTAGTATTTCAGAAATAAAAATAAAGAAATTCCATGAAAAAATTTTTACTTGGTGGAAAGAGAACAAAAGATCTTTACCTTGGCGTGAAACAACAAATCCCTATTACATTATGATTTCGGAAATAATGTTGCAGCAAACACAAGTGAATCGTTCAATTGAGAAATACTTAGAATTCATTAAAAAATATCCAACAATAAAAGAATTAGCTGAAGCATCTGTTTCTTTTGTTTTAAAAAGTTGGTCAGGATTGGGCTATAATAGAAGAGCTCTTTGGTTACATGAAGCTGCAAACCAAATTGTAAAACAAAAAGAATTTCCAAAAACTCAAGAGGAATTACAGAAACTAAAAGGGATAGGATCTTATACTTCAAGATCAATTCTTATTTTTGCATTTAATTATGATATTGCTACTGTAGATACAAATATCAGAAGAGTTCTCATAGCAGAAAATTTTGCAAAAAATGATACAAAAGAAAAAGAGCTATTTATTATAGCTCAAAAAATTCTTCCGAAAGGGAAAGCGAGAGATTGGCACAATGCTTTGATGGATTATGGGTCACTTGTTTTGACTTCCGCAAAAACTGGAATAAAACCAAAAACAACAACTTCTAACAATTCAAAAGAAAGCAGACGCCAGCGTGGGATTATAGTAAAATATCTTACACGAAATTCTAAAGCAAAAAAAGAGCAAATAGTGAATGATTGTAATATCTTAAATGAAAAAATAGATGACATCTTAGTGGGTCTAATGGCTGATGGTTTGGTAGCAAAAACAAAAAAATACTATATGTTACCAGATTAAAAAAAAAGAGAAAAAAATGTAAGATGAAGGAAAAAAATTCCTTCTAATCTAATCTTACTATGATCTTATTGAGTTCTGAAAGTAATTCATTGAACTGGAGTTTTTCACACATCTTAATATCATGTGTAATTCGTTTACTCATTTCCTTGATTGCCTTTTTAGTTATAACCCGTGAGTCAGCTTGATTCAACCAAGAATTATACTCTTCAATGTTATTTTCAATTTCTCCTCGAGATGTTAACCAAATTTTATTACCAACGAGGGTTATACCTTTGGATTCGGAAAACTCATTGACAAGCTGCTTAACATCACCTTTGTTTAATTTCTTTTCAACATGAACAGATATTTCCTTGATGGATAGACTCTCAAGACCATCACTCTTCTGTTTAGCAATGAAACGAAACATCTTCTGTTCAGGACGAGTAGTCCAATAAACAACAAAGAATATCGTTAAGAGAATCAAAACACCAATAGCAGAACTCGTGCCAATAGCAACAAGGATAGTAGTTAAACGTTGACGAGGATTGCTACTCGAGTCAAGAGGATCGGTGCCCTCTTGAATTTCTTCATAATCAGAATATGTATCGAAATCTGTGTCTTCATTATTTGGATCAGTACCATATGTATTGACTTCTTCACCATCTGTAAGATTGTCATCATCGGAATCCTCATCGTAAGGATCCGTCTCGTTGATCATTTCTTCTTCATTGGTTAAACCATCTGTATCGGGATCAGCAGCAGCATCGTCAGTATTAGGATCAGTACCATTGTCAACCTCCCATTCATCACCAAGACCATCTCCGTCGGTGTCAGGATTCCTAGGATTTGTTCCGGCATCAAATTCATCAACATTAGAAAGACCATCACTATCCGCATCAGAGTATCCATCCTGAACAAGAGGATTGAATGAGTTATCAATTTCCCAACCGTCTGGCATACCATCTCCATCGGTGTCTATCTCAAGAGGATCTGTACCTAATTGAAACTCCTCCCAATTAGTAAGATTATCTGAATCAGGATCAGCGCTTGCATCACTCACTAATGGATCTGTGCCATACGTAACCTCCCAATAATCGGGGAGATTATCAGTATCTGTGTCATTTGAATTTACATCTGTCCCATGAGTAATGTACTCTGCATAATCACTTAGTTGATCATCGTCCGAATCGGCATCCAGTGGATTTGAATCAGAAAACATTACTTCAATACCATCTTTCAAACCATCTGCATCTGAATCTGAATTCAGTGGTTTTCCAGTAACAATCCATCCAGTACCGTTTGCATATGTGTGAGTGTCATTAAAGTAACCATTAACTTCTTCTCCGTCTGTTAATTCATCGGCATCTGTGTCGTTGTTGTTTGGATTGGTCAGGGAAACATCGTGTTCAAAGATATTTGTTAATCCATCGTTGTCTTTATCAGAAGCTGTGTCATCACTAAGTGGATCCAAGAAATAATCTACCTCGTACTTGTCATCCATTCCATCTAAATCTGTGTCTACAGATAAGGGATCAGTTCCGTGAACATTGATTTCATCCCCATCCCATAATTGATCATTGTCAGTATCAGTATCTGTGGGATCTGTAAAAATATAACCAGTACCATTAGCAAAGGGACTTGTAGGATAGAATATTCCTCCTAATTCATATCGATCTTCTAATTCATCAGCATCAGTATCATTGTTAACTGGATTTGTAAGATAACCGTCAAGTCCTACTAGTATCTCTTCATCATCTCTAATAGTATCATTATCAGAATCAATATTAAGAGGATCTAAACCGTAGAAATAATCACTTGTTGCATATGGATTATCTGGAGCATAATAGCCATAAAATTCGGGCCCATCAAGCAATGTATCATTATCTGTATCCGGATTAAATGGATCGGTTAACACATCATTTACTTCATATCCATCATAAAGCTCATCGCTATCAGAGTCTAGTAAGATGAGTTCTATTCCTTCAGTTCCATCTAAGATATAGGCATATTCATCATATACTCTTAATCCGTAACCATCACCTGTATCCTCGTATTGACCAACAAATGAAACATATTCATTACCAGCATCTGAAGCATTAAATATCCGCAAACCGACATCTTCATACGTAACAAAAGCTGTTCTTCCCTCTAGATAAACATCAACAGCATGATCAGCAACAACGTACTGATACACCTTTGTTGGGTTTGGGTGACTATAAAGTGAGAGGATGAAGAATCCGTTGTAATCAGCTACAAAAGCATAATAATAATCTTGTGCGACACTAATTTCCATTTGTCTAGCTGAACCAGAATTATACCCACCAAGTCTTAGCGGATTTTCTTTATTAGAAATGGATATCTTGTGAACACCATAATCAGCATCACAAATGAAAGCATAAATATTGTAGACTTTTACATCCCGAACGTCAATGTTTACCTTATGATATCTTCCCACAAAAAGTGGTTGAGCAGGAGTCGTAATATCAACAATTGCCATGCCAAAAATACCATATGCAAGATAGGCAAATACCCCATCTATATCAACTCCATAACAGTTTGCAATACCAAACTGATCTTTCATAGTAAACAAAACAACGGGGCTAATTTTATTAGTAATATCCAAAATTACTAATCCGTTTAGACCATAAGATAAGTAAGCAACATCTCCTTGAACGTAAACACTATAAGCTATTTCTGTTCCGTTTATGAAAAAGCCTATCTCGGTGATGTTTGTTTTATCAGTTAAATTGAGTATTCTAAAACCATTGACACCATCAGCTAAATATGCGAAATCTCCATCAACAACTATATCTCGAGCATCAACAGCACTATAATTTCCATAGAGAGTGTAATTATGGAGATAGCTCTCCATACTCAAAACGGTATCTTTAGGATCCAAACCTTGCTTGACCAAAAGATCTTCTTCAATACTAATTTCTTCTTTCTTAAAATCATCATTTTGCTGGAGTGGTTGAAACGACAAAGTCAACAACACAGCAAAGACAAATGAATAAAGTAATATGTTTCTAGTTGTTTTCCAATTCATTGTGGACTATCCTCAAATATTTTTTCGCATGTATATTAACTGCATGTTTTTTAGCTTCGTTTTTGTATAAAAAATTATTATCCTTTTTGAATTTTTAGTTACTCTTGGAATCCAAATAACTCGTTTATCGTGTTCTTGTTTGTGATATAATGTAATTGTTTTCAGAAATCATCTGAGTTTATCCGATAGTAATTCTTTTAATTAAAGAAGGTGATTTTTTCTGCATGAAGACAGTAGTAATTCTAACTCAACCAAGAAGTGGTTCATCACTACTAGCAGGAATATTACATCATTTGGGAGTATATATGGGCGAAGAACAGGAACTCCAAAGAGGCAAATATAAAAATAAACTGGGTTCATTTGAAGACCATCGATTCTTAGCAATAAACCATAATATCTTATTCAAAGCTGAAAGATTAATGGGCTATCATAACAGATTTAGTGATGAAGATGGAAAAGTAGAAGCGGCTGTTAAAGAATATGAAGAAGAATTAAAGGATTACATAAAAGAAAGTGAAAGAGAATTCTGGGGGTTTAAAGAAGCTGTTCTTATTTACACGATTCCGTATTTTGAACACCTCTTAAAAGATCCTCACTATATTGTCTTGCATCGTGATGCAGAGAGTGTAGCAAATTCGCAAATAAGAGCAGGCAAACTCAAAAATTGGCGTCATGAAATAAAATCGGAATTTTCTTATTTCACACCAAAAAAACGATTTTTATTATTCTTAAGGACAATGAAAACAACTTTCACAAAAGGATTTGTCTATAGAAAAAAGAAATTTATAGTCAAACTTACATTAGACGCACAAGAACGAATCAAGGAATTTGTCAAAACCAGAAAACATATGGTAATTGAATTACCTGAAATTATTGACAAATCAGATGCAACTATCGAAAAGATCATCAAATTCCTAGATCTAAAACCTACAAAAGAACAAATCAAGAATGCTCTTGAATTCATTCGTCCCGAGCTCATTACTTCAGAAATTAAAAAAACTGAAAAGAAAACAGAGAAATGAATTACCTACTATTTTTTATTTTCATACTTTCTTTTCTTATTGAACATTACCAAGAAAAGTGAAAATAGGCTAATGTAGTAAATTAATGGAATGCTCACATCAGTAGTGCTTTGTACAAATTGAAGTATGATTAAATTTTCCTGTCCATAAGCTGCGAACACGTAGTCATTATAAAACAAAACATCGCAAGCATCTCCATTTGCAAAGTAGAAACCACGAAATTGAGGTATAGAGATATCTGAAATATCATAGACAGAAATTCCTCGATAAAGATCAGCAACAACTATTAAGTTTTCAGAGATATCTGCCGATATTGCTCGAGTGAAATAGGGTATGGTTCCAACAGTAACAAGATTAGTGATTTCAGTATAATCAAGAATCTCAATTCCATCAGACCAATCAACTAAAAACAAATACTCATCTGTAAGGACAATATCTACACAAATTCCTGTGCCATTGATAAATTGATTAATTTTTATGGGATTATTAATATCACTAATATCTAAGATTATGAGTCCAGCTTCAAAACAAGCAAGAAAAGCATAATCATTTTGAATAAAAACATCTCGAGCAGATACATTTCCTGGTTCAGCATAGGAGCTGATTTGCTGGATATCTAATGGATTAGAAATATCAAGTATCTCAAAGGTATCATTCAAACCTGCAGTATAAACCAGATTGTTTTCAACATGAAGACCATAAATTATACTTTGCTCTTTGTTGTAATGACCTATTCGCTGGGGAGAAATTGGATTTGAAATATCAATTATCTCTAAACCATCATCGAAATCAGCTAAATACGCAGAGTCCCCTTGTATAGCTATATCATACGCAAGTCCATTATTATCACAATAAGAACCAATTAATTCCGGATTGGTTCTATCTGAAATATCGATAATTTCTAAACCTGCATCATAATCAGCTACAAAAGCCATATCATCTACTGTCTCAACAGCAATTGAATATCCGACATTTTCAAATTGACCAATTTCATTTGGAGTCTCAGGCACAGTTACATCGATTATTTCCAAACTATCCTTAAAGTCAGCAAAATAGATTAAATCATCTTTCAGGAATAATCCAGAACCTTCCCCGCCATCATCATAGCTTCCAATTAGTGTTAGAGAATTTGGATCTGATCCGTTTAAGATTAGCAACCCATTATCCCTTTCAGATACAAAGATAAGATCATTTGTGACATTGATTCCCCTTGGACCTCCGTCATCATTCCAAACGGTTATTTCTTGAGGATCATAAATATCTGACTCATTATACAAAACAATCCCTTCTGCTTCATCAACAAAATAAACAATATCTCCTAATCGACAAATATCCCACACTACTGTGAAAACATCTATTTCGGAAATTAGAGTTGGATTTGTTGGGTCGGAAATATCAATTGAAGCATACCCATATCGAGTTGTTATGTAAGCAATATCACCAAAAAGGAATACTTCTTCTGCTCTCGTGTCATTAAATTGTCCAATTTCAACAGGATTTGTTGGGTCGGAAACATCAAGAATCTCCAAACCATCTAAGAAATCTGCAACGAAAGCAAGATCATTTCTTACTTCTACACACAAAGCAGCTGAACCATCATAGAAACTTCCAATTTTAATCGGATTTGAGGTATCAGATACATCGATAATTTCTAACCCGTCTAAGTGATCTGCAAGAAATACTAAGTCATTTTCAACCCAAATATCCCACGCATACCCACTTCCATTTGTGTATTGACTTAATAATATGGGATTAGTTGGGTCTTCTACATCAAGTATCATTAATCCTTCTTCATCATTTGCTACATAAGCTATATTGTTTTCAACTACAACATTTACAGCTGTCCCTCCATAATTATTATCAAACTGCCCAATTTCTACAATGTCAGTAGAATCTGTTGATTGATTTAAGGAAAAACCATTTATCGACTCATTATTCGTAAAACTCTCACCACTTATCCAAATATTAACAGAAATTAAACTGAATAAAAGGAGGATTGAAGCTGTCTTTCTTATTGATTGAAGTAATCTCCTTAATGTTGAAAATTCAATAGTAATCAATTTTGTTTCATAGATAAATTTAATTTATTCCAATATTAATTTTTCACCTAGGAAATTCATTTATGAGTAAAGATAATATTGTAAGTGATTGAAGATGATAATTGATGGACATGCACACGTATCTGCAGAATTCGCTGATCCAAAAAAATTGAATGAAATAATGGAAGAATTAAAGGTAGACAAAGTGGTTTTATGTCCAGGTAGAGGGGATGATCCAAACTATGAACCTCTCAGACCAAAAGTTAGACAATCACTTCTAGTAACTAACCATAGAATTCTATTTTTATCTAATCGTCTGTTGAGAAGATGGTCCAAGGATGTAACTGACCGAGATTCAGGAAATGAATACATCTTTAAATTAAAAAAAGAAATGCCCGGAAAAATCATTCAATTTTTTTGGGTGAATTTTCTGAATGAAAAATTCTATTCACAAATGACTGAAGCCTATAAGAGGATGAAATATCGAGGAATTAAACTTCATCAAGCTGTTGTTCCGTTTGATAATGAAAGTGAAGAACTCGAACAAGTTGTGAAATTTGCTGGTGAGAACAGCCTTCCGATATTCATCCACATTTTCAATTCTAAAGAAGCTAATAAATTAATAAAACTAGCAAGAAGATTTCCTAATACGAATTTTATTATTGCTCATTTAATGGGATTAGAAAATGTAATCAAACACGGCAAGGATTTAAGCAATTTTTACTTTGATATTTCAACATATTTCATCATAAGTGAACGTCGGATAAAAAAGGCAATCAAATACTTTGGAGCTGATCATGTTTTTCTTGGATCAGATACCCCAATGGGTTATGACAATCTTAAAAATAACTTGGAGAAAATCCAGAACATGGACTTGACTTCTGAGGATAAAGAATTAATTCTTGGCAAAGGAATTGCAAAACTACTAAGATTATAATTTCTCGCCTTTTCTCTGTATATAATAAATAACAGTACCATCATCTAATTCTTCTCTTGATACAATTTTGTGGTTGAAATTCCTACAAAATCTAGGTATACTGTTGTGGGAATGAGGAGTATCAGAGCTTACTTTTAAAATGCCACCCATTGGTACTTTCCGAATATTTAATCTAACTCGCATTGAGGGAATGGGGCAAGGTACACCTTTTGCATTAACAAACAAGTCAAATTTTTCTTCTTTTTTAGTCATCGTCACTAATAGCTGTATAACACTATTCATTAAAAAACTATTACTTTATTTTACGGAAATCTAACAAATACTATAGAAAATATTGATTCTAGTCATAGTTTGTAATTAATTACTTTTTAATAAAATCCAGCACTAATTTAACATGATGAAGATGGCTGCTAGAAAGAGTGAAAAAATATCTAATCCTGTTATTTCGAAGTGGATTAATCATCAAGGAAAAGTTGATTATTCGTTACTTAAAAAAGATAAGTGGTTTTGGGAACAAATTTTCGCTTTAGAAAATGCTAACCTTAGTAAATATTCTCGTAATGAAAAGCTTGCTTTTTGGTTGAATACTTACAATCTATTAACAATTAAGGGAGTACTAATTGAATTAGAAAAGAATCCTAAGTGGAAAGGGAATGTTACAGTATTAGCAAAGTTAAGATTTTTCATTCTTAGAAAATTCCCTGTTGCTGGAAAGAAACTCAGTTTGAATTATATAGAAAATAGCATTATACGCCAAAGATTCAAGGATCCTAGAGTTCATTTTGCATTAAACTGCGGAAGCACAAGTTGTCCCTTTTTACCAAACAAGCTTTTTCAAGCTGAAAGTTTGGATAAATACCTAGATAATCTTACCAAGTTTTTCATAAACTCAGGAAATGTAAGAATAGATGAAGAAACTAAAACTGTTTATCTTTCACGCATCTTCAAGTGGTATAAAAGAGATTTCGAAATAGTAGGGGGATTAGAACATTTTATCAATAAATATTGGAAAGAAGATCCAATCGATTTTTCTAGGTATCTGATTAAGTTTGAAAATTATGATTGGAGTTTAAATAATCAATAGGATTAGAAAATAAGATAAAAATGGAAAAAAGTTAACTTAAACTTTTTTCCAATATGTTAAGAGTATTGCAACGATAAAGAAAATAGCAAAAACAGCAAGTAGACCACCTATGATTGATCCGAAAATTCTGCCGTATGGACCCATCGGTGGGAAATATGTTACTGTATCGTCCGTGTAAACAATAATGACGACATCATAACCACCGGTTGCATTATTTGATCGACCTAATGTATACATTAAATTCCCGTGTGCTTGAATATCATCTGGTTGATCTCCTAATGGTCCTTTATAAGAGTCACTCCAAAGTAAGGTTCCATTAGGGAGATATTCAGCCATTATTATGTCCCCGGTTGGATTGTAGAAATCAGTGGCTCCTGCAATGACTGGGTTTCCATGAGAATTCATTGAAATAGAATTACCATGATCTGTTTGTAAGTTCCAAGTGACATTCCACAGTATTTCCCCTGTAGAATTGAATTTAACAATAGCAGCATCTGCAATACCAAGATCACCAACAACGTAGATGTAATTACCTGATATAGCGACATCATACCCTCGGTCATTTGGGTTTGTATCACCAACAGTTCTATTCCAGATATGATATCCTGTTGCATTTAATTTTATCAAAACTAAATCCATTATATTTCCTGGAGGACAATTATCCGTTGAAGCTCCAATATAGAAATTACCTTCGGAATCTATAACGGTTCCACCAGGCATAATTTGCTCTCTTGGGGCTGTGTTTCCATAATAAAATGTATCCTGATATGTTCCACTGAGAGAGTATTTTTGAATGAACAAGTCACCTTGAGAGCTGTTACAAGCACCAGTTAAAAACACGAAATCTGAAGTTATGGAGACACTTGTTACATCATCTTCTTGGTTAGGATCGTGTCTTGTAGTGTTCCACAATCTTGTTCCATTATTAGCAAATTTCACTAGAAAGGCATCATGAATGTATGAGGCACCACCAATATCTGTAACGATTGTTCCTCCAACATAGATATTACTACCAGCAATAACAAGGCCAGCAGGTCTTGCGGAATCAGGGGTTTTCCATGTTACATTCCATAAGAGATTCATTTCGGGATTATACTTCAATACCCAGATATCTTCTCCTGTGATACCGAATGATTTTGAATAACAGGTTACATACAAAAAGCCATTTTCATCTACTTGAGCAAAAACTGATCCTTCATCTTGATCTCCACCCCAATTAACAATTTCGGGGCTTTCTTGATAACCAAAGTGATCAATTGGATTTGTTATCGCACCATCTATACCAGCAAATGCTATGAAATTGCATATGATTAGTAACCCGAGAAATGATGTAAACACGAATTTTATTTTTATTTTCAAATTATATCCTCCAGATTCCAAGATCTACATTCAATGAACTATATTTCAATTACCTATTTTAGTAATTCCTTTCTTAACTGTTTTTAATAATTCCTATTAAATTAAAAACAAAAAAAATGAAGGTAAAGAGCAATCCAATTATTTGGGAATTAACCATTTACCTGCTTTGTATATCTCTTCACCATCAAGAATAATTTTGGAATCTTTGCTTTTCATATCCTTCAAGATATCCCAATGAATAGGAGATTTATTCTTTGAACCAGCTTCAGGAAAACCAGAACCTAAGGCTAAATGAATGGTTCCACCTATTTTCTCATCAAAAAGCATATTCTTGGTAAATCTTTGTATCCCATAATTTGTACCGACAGCTAGTTCTCCTAAGATTATTGCGTTCTCTAACTCGAGAACATTATTCAAGACATCTTTTCCTTTTGCTGCATCATAATCAATTACTTGCCCATCTTTGAATTTAAGCCAAATATTTTCTACTTCCCGACCCATATAAATACCCGGATAAGTGAACCGAATTGTTCCATTAACGGAATCCTCTATTGGTGATGTGAAGACCTCACCATCTGGTAAATTCTTGTGACCACAGCTATTAATCCATTTTCTACCGGCTATACCCAAAGATAAGTCTGTATCTTCTCCAATTATCTGAATTTCTTTTCCTTTATCTAGAATCTTGACTATCTCGTTTTGATTTGCTTCCATCTTATTCCAGAATTTAACCGAATCTGGTTTATCTAAAGCAAGTGCTTTGTAAACAAATTCTTTGTATTCTTCAATACCCATACTTGCTTCTTGAGCCATAGCTAAGTTTGGATAAGGACAGATATTCCAATCAATTTCGCCTGCAGCAGCTCGTTTCTTAAAAATCTCGTTTAATTCTTTGCCAGCATTTCGTTGCATTACTAACAATTTTGGATCAATATTAGTTAATGATCGAGTGTTATATGATGAAAATATGTATATCGCTTTAGTTAATTTTTTGACATGTTCATAACTAACTTCATCGATATATTTTATTTGGTCTTCAGTTGCATGCTTGAAGAAGATCTCTTGGAAACCTGAAAAACCAACATCCAGTTTTGCAATATGTCCTCCTGCAATTATAATTTCTCTGTAAATCTCTCTGATTAGACCCTCTGCATTTGCTGCCCCGGTAATCTGTACCTTATCACCTTTCTGAACGTTCACAGCGTATTGCACAACTAGTTTTGCTAATTTCTCACTAAAATCTCCATACAAAGTACTTTGCTCCAATAATTAACACGAATAGCTAGTTGGATTCTATGAAAAAACTTTCTACCACTCTTTTTCATGTAATTTCTTTTTCTCTTTTTTGATAGCAACTTTATCAATGTCAGAAAACTCATTCTTTGGTTTGCGCACATACCTAACAATTAGAAAGATTGCTAAACCAACAACAGTGCAGGTAGAAGATAATATCCGGCTAACATAGCAATTGTTAATGCAATATTTCCAAATTACCAAGGTCTTCTGTTTGGAGTTAATTGTTTTGGATCCTCAGGATTTGAATAATCAATCACGAAAATCTCATACCAATAGCTGTTAGTACTACAAGTCAAATAAGCTATATTATCTTGAGCAGAGATTCCATTAAATCTAATTTCTCCTTCGTATATGTATTCACCTAATTTTGTAATATTATTTGTATTTGATGCATCTATTATATCAAATCCTTTATTGGTTAAAACCAATAAGTTATTGCTTTCTCGAATAAATCCTCTGTAATCAGATTCCCAATTACTATTATAACTAGAAAGTAATTGTGGATTTGTTGGATCATAACAATCTATAGCAACAATCTCATTTTCATTCTTTGTTAAAAATGCATTATGACCAATTAATTCAATATTCTGATATACTCCAAAGTCAGAATATGTTCCAAGCTGACTTATGTTTGCAGGATCAGTTATATTATAGATACTCAAACCAAATTCTTCGCTAAGCAGAAATAAATTTTCACCATTAATGGCTAAGTCAATAAATGTCAAACTGGCATTATTGTAAGTTCCAACTGAAGTAGGTGAACTCATAGTTGTCATATTGAAGATTTTAAGGTACACCTCAATTAAAATGTAAAGAAAATCATCATTCATTTTAAACTCGTAAATCTTATCAAAAAAATCAGTCACTGTAAAAGATAAAATCAAATTTGGATTATTAACATTTAAGCAACTAATTATGTTTATATTCCTTATTAAATCACTAACAAAAACAACATTCTCATAATAATGTAATTTTACTCCTTCACCCATGTTCTCTAGCTGTTCATAACCTATATGAGCAAAATAATAATCACTAGTTATATTCTTAATTCGAAATGAATAATCATCTAGAGTATAGGCTATTTCATTTTCAACATACAAATCATAATTATGATAGCTAAATTCATCTTCTTTTACGATTTGATCATCGAAAGAAATTTGACTGTTTATTCCATTTGTTACTATCACTTGTAATGCAAGTAATAAAGAAAGAAGAAATATACTTCTAAAATAGAAGAACAGCTTTTTTCTTTTCATAACATAACCTTCTAATCCCTTTTCATCAGTGTAATGATAATTTATTACTTTTTTGTAAAATAGAAATGAATTAAAAAACAGAAAATAGAATTATAAAATATTAAAATAAAGATATTGTGAAGCTTCATGTCTGAAATTAAGATTAAACAAATAGAAAAAGGACAAGAAAGTATCGTTTGTGAAATACATAATAACTCATTTTCATATTGGATAGAAAATCTTGGAATTCTTTATGGATACAAATATCTTGAAAATAAAGATGTCGAAAATTGGTTATTAAACGAAAGAAGTTTTGTCTTAATTGCTTATGATAATGAGGAACCGGTTGGGTATGTCCATTATCAAATAGAAGATATTGTTGGAGATAAAAAAACAGTAAGAAACCTAGTGTTCTGTGAAACTAAAGAAAGCTTAGGTCAGAGTAAAATAGGTGTTCTATTAGCAAATAGAAGAAAAAAAATTGCTTCAAAATTAATGCAAAAGGCTCTTGAGAAATCTAAGCAATTTGAAACTGATACTGCTCTGTTCTTAGCTTACAATCAGAATCAGCCAGTTGCGGGATTATTAACAAATCTTGGTTTTAGTCATAAAAAATTGTATTACTTTGAATCATTCTCAAAAGTAAAGCCATATGTTCAAGATGCTGTTCTTGCGGAATTTGATCTTTCTCAGGAATTACCTAATATTAAATTAAATCAAGATGTTGTGATTAGAAAAATCAGTATAGAGGATTTATCTTCTTTGCAAGGTATTTTTGGCGAATCTCGTCCTGATGTTTTTGGTTCTAATCCTACCTATGATCAAGTGAGAGAATGGTATCAATCTGCTTGGGGAGAAGTTACACTAATAGCTGAATTCGAAGAACAAGTAGTCGGTTGTATGGAGTTCACTTCCTTAGGTGTCATTGGAATTCCCGGTGTTCTACTTGAATACAGAAAACAAGGAATTGGGTCTACTCTTTTCTATCATTTACTTCTTGAGATGAAAAATTCAGGGAAAGAGAAGGCTCTTGCAGACACAGGCTATATACTTCAAGATGCAATAAATCTGTATAAGAAATTTAATTTTAATCTCTCAAGAGAACTCTGGGCGTGGGTTAAAATTCTCTAATTTTTCCCTTTTTCCTTTCCTGTTGAATAACCTTTGATTATTTTATCTAAAACCTCTTTTTCTTCTTCACTTAGATCTTTTCCAGATTCAACTATTGCTTCTTCATAAGTTAAGACTTCAGAATCCGTTGAGCTAAGGTCTTTCTTTACAACTGGTTCCGAAATATCTTCTGGGAGCCTTTGCATTTTTGTTGATGTTCTTCTTCTAGCAAAACGAATTATAAAGAAAATTCCAATTATAACAGCTAATGCGGCAACAAAAGCAACTAATGCTTTCCAGTTAAAATCAAGCTCACTGGGATGGGATACTTGAATGTTTATTTCATATGCTCCAAAACCTACTAATCTACTGACCAATAGTTTGAAAGAACCAGTTAATGAAACAGTTATAACAAAACTCTCAGACGCTTCCCCTAAAGTACTCAGAGCAATCCTATCGTAACCAGGATCATACAAAAACAAATCAAAATTGAGACTCTCAAGGAATAACAATTGAACTGAAATAATATCTCCTGTAATTAAATCTATTTTGTAATAATCATAATAATCAAAATCAACTAGCATGCCATAAGATCGTCCTCGTGAGATGGTAGTTGCAGAAAAAAAAGTGTTCCCTGCATCTCCTCCACTACCAGCATCATTCTGCATTAATGTAGGATTTGTTGAGGTAATTGCTGATGTTTGAAGCAGAAATGAATAATTTCCATGGTTTGTATGATTGTATTTCTCTATTCTTACGAACCAATAACCATAATTCAGAATATCAAACTCAATATACTCGTTAGAATCACTGTTTTGACTTGATTGCATAATGTTTCTGTCAGGAGCATATAGATGCAAATCAAAATCTGTTCCAACATCTCCATTTAGTGTTATTGTTACATGACGATTTAAATTAATATAAACTCTGTAAAAATCATCATTATCATCTTGTGGCAGTGAGCCATAAAAAGAGCCTATACCAATTATAGTAGCATTATCAAAAGTATCACCTGCATCCCCACCAGTATTTGCATCATTTTGAGTTTCTGGAATAGGAAAAATGGGATATAATGTGACAAAAGGAGTTTTTGCAGTTGTATCTACTTTAGAAAATAATATTGGAGTGAAAATAATAACCAACAACAAACACAATTTCAGGTGCTTATTCATCTGACTCTAGCCCACTTTTACAAAACTTACCTTAAGAATTAATCTTCCTACAACTATTTAAACAATACAATAAATTTTGCAATTTAAACTTTAGAAAATATAGCTCTCCAAAGTTAAAAAAATAAATATTTTGCCTTAAGAATTCACATTTTCTTAATAGTTATTCTATTGTATTAGCGGTTATATCTATGAATATAGTTGAAAAATAGGGTGCGTACCACGACAGAACCACTAATAATTGATGCTCATCAAAGTCATGTAACACATATTGATTTTACTAGAGATAGCAATATACTAATCTCTGCAGGGATGGATAATGCAATCAGATTTTGGAAAGCACCAGATTGGGAATACAGTTTTGAATTGGATGGCCATACAAAGAGTGTTAATACTTTTGCTTTAGACGAGGATGATAGGGTTCTATATTCAGGTTCTAGCGACAAATCAATTAAACTCTGGGATTTAAGTGAGCGGAAAGAAATTCTAACCCTAAAAGGACACAAAAAACCAGTAGTTAAATTGATAATCTCTCCAGCAAAAGCATTGTTGGCTTCCGGTTCTTATGATGGAGATGTTCGGTTATGGTGTTTGGAAAATTTAGTGGAATACAGTGTTTTAAAAGGTCATCCTAGTCATTCTTCCGGGATAAGTTTTGCACCTGATTGTTCATATATAATTACAGGTGGAATGGACAAGAATATGCTAACTTGGGAATTACCTTCTGGAACTCTTAAGAAAAAGATTCCTTCTCATAAAGAAGCTACATTAGCAATTCATCACTTCGCAAAAGGTAAGAAACTGATTACTATAGGTCTTGACAAAACAATAAGAATCTGGAAAACAAGTGATTGGTCTATTGAAAAGAAATTAAAAGTAAAGCATGAGAAAATTAACTCACTTACAATTTCACCAAATGAGAAATATGTAGCAACTACTTGTGATAATAGTTTCCAAATATGGTCGCTGAAGAAAGAAGAATTACTAAGTGATATTGCTATCAAACCCAAAGGTGTTTACACTACAGCATTTTCACCTGATGGGAAATGGTTTGCTGTTGGTTCTGCTGACAAAAAAATCAGAATTTGGAAACTAAAGGACCTAATTTAAAATATTTTATTAATTATAGCTAGGTTCTAATTAATTCTTAGATCAATTGAAAATCTTTTTTTTTATTTTTAAATAAAATACATTCTTTTAAATTAATTTATTAAGCAATAGTATTTTACAGAAAGATAAGCAGTATTTTTTATTTTAAAAAAAATATGGGCGGGAAAATAAATTGCATATTCCAGATGGTGTTTTACCATTAAATCATGTTTTGATTTATCTAGCTATTTCAGCATTAATTATAGTAATAGCAATAATACAAAGTAGAAACAGCTTAACATTAAAACAAATACCAGTAGTAGGAGTACTCGCTGCTGGTTTATTTGCAGCTCAGATGTTTAATTTTCCCATTCCTGCTGGATCTAGTGGGCACCTGATTGGGACTGCTTTAGCAACAGCTCTAGTTGGTCCCTGGGTTGGTATACTAATTCTAACTGCAATTCTAATAATTCAATCATTCTTTGGTGATGGAGGATTTTTAGCTTTAGGAGCTAATATCATAAATATGGCAATTATCGGTGCTTTTGTTACTTTTTTGTTTTTTGTTCTGATACCAAAGAAATGGCGAGAGAAAAAAGTCATGTTTGCAACCTTTGCAGGTATCTCGGGATTCTTATCTACAATGTTCATGGCTTTTTTTGCAAGTGTAGAATTAATAATTGCACAACTGGGTAGTCCTGGTATAATTTTCGGTTCTATGTTAGGATTACATGCTATAATTGGTTTAGTAGAAGGTGCAATTACCTTTGCTTTAGTTTTCTTCACGTTCAAAGCGCAAGCTTCATTATTTGAAGCAGCAGAAGATTCCTTATTCATCAAAGGCAAGAAGGAAATCAAGGAAGATATACCGCCATCATATAAATTCCCGGTTTGGGGTGCGGTCTCAACTGTAGGAATATTTGGGATAATGTCAATTTTTGGAATAGTTGCAAGTGAGAATCCAGATGGACTTGAACGAACATTCGAATTTCTTATAAAAGAAGGTTCGGTTCTCACAATATTAGAAACTGGTTTGTTTGGATTTCCGGATGGTTTAGGTTGGTCAATATTACAGATGGCAATTATCATGGTGATTTTCTTCACAACAATTCTGATAATAAACTATTTAGTATTTGTATTAAGAAGAAGAATTTATCGAAAATCACATATTGAAATTCAACAAAATGCAGAAAAATTATCTAGTGAACTTAATCATGATATTTTTAATTAAGAAAAAAGGATAATTTTTTTAATTACTTCATTTTATCTTTCACAATCATGTCTAGCAATAATTTTTTACTCCCTTTTAGAGATAAAAGACTAACAAAACCACTATCTAATATAGGATTAACAATTACTGTAGTGTTATCTTTAGTATTTTTAAATATCAGTCAAGAATTAATTGATATATTATTTGTTTATCTATTGACATTCGTTTTCTTTCTAATTTTCAGAGCAAATTTCCTACGAACAATAAAAATTATTCTATCAGCATCCATCATAATATTTTTCATGGGTTTACCTAGTTTCTTTATGAAGCAAGGTTCAATATTATTCATCATACCTATTGGAAAATATAGTATTAATTTCCACGATATCAGTGTTTACAGAGCAATCTTTATTTGGGTTAGAGGATTCTTTTCTGTATCTATTTTAACGTTATACACAACAATATTAACTATTCAAGAATTCATCTCTGCACTTCGTAGTTTATTCATACCGAATATTCTAGTTACTTTAATCCTCTTAATATTAAGATATACTCCAATGTTGTATGAACAAGGAAATGAGATAAAAACTGCTCAAGAATTACGAGGTATAGCTACTGCTCCTTTTGGCAGAAGATTTTCTGCTGCAACTTCTAGGATTGGTGGAACATTAATACGGTCAGTGAGAAAAGGTACAGAAGTTTATGAGGGAATGGTCCTGAGAGGATTAGAAAATTCTGAATTTGTTAGAAGAAATTATGCGAAGTGGTTAGATTTTCTTATTATACCGCTAATTGCTGGACTTTTTAGTTTAATTGCAGGAGGAATTATTAGTGGATACATTAGTTGAGTTTCAAAACGTTGAATTCGAATATCCAGAAAAAACATTTGGGTTATACAACATAAATTTCCATATAGAAGCAGGAAAAAAATATGCAATATGCGGGAAAAATGGTGCTGGTAAAACTACTTTGTTAAGACTTCTAATGGGATTAGAAGACATAAAAACAGGTACAATTAAGATTGAAGGATTAGAACTAACTAAAAGGAATTTAAAAGAAATAAGACAAAGAATTGGGTTTGTTTTTCAAAATCCTGACTCGCAAGTTTTTTCTGCAAGTGTATATGAAGATGTTGCTTTTGGACCAAGAAATATGGGATTAAATACAGAAGAGATTGATAGAAGGGTAATTTCTGCTTTAGAAAATGTTGATCTATTGGAATACAAAGAACGATCTCCATATCAATTATCATTTGGTCAAAAGAAAAGAGTAGCAATTGCAGGGATTTTAGCTATGGATCCAGCAATAATTGTATTAGATGAACCTTTCTCAAATCTCGATTATCCTTCAAAAAGCTCATTAAAAGAACTTTTAGAAACAAAAGTAATTCAAAAAGGTAAAACAATTATCTTTGCCTCCCATAATAGAAAATTAATTGATGAATGGGCTGATATAGCCTTGTTTCTTGATAAAGGAGAAATAATTTATTCCGATATAGCTAAAGGACTTGTGAATATAGAATTAGCAGATAAATATTTAGGACCATTATATTAACTCTAAAATACTAATTACCGTTTTGATTAAAGTCACAATAAGTTTTCCAAGTCATTTTCTTAGCAACAAAGATTTTTTTGTCGACAATAATAGTCAAGTATTTTAAATCTTTCTTATACGATAAATAGTGTTGAATGTATATAAAGGAAAACTGTTATTCTATCGTCAAAAAAAATCGCTTTTGGATAATCTTATTAAGTAGAGAGACAAAAATAAACTTGAAACTTGGGGCAAATGTATGGAAGAAATAACTAAAATCCAACCTTATTTAGAGAGAAAGGATAAGGAGTTTGAACCCTATCTTGAATTTTTAAAGAACGTTGTTCTTATTTTTGAACCCGACTTCCATTTTCTTGAGACATTTTTATTGGAAGATAGAGAAGATAAGCCATACGAATCCCTAATCATTAAGACAAAATACGGAACTGAAAAACAAGGTTTCGAAGTTATTATCTCCGAAGTATATGAACAAATAGCAAATAACATTGTCGTAGATTGTGTAATTGTGAGAGCTTATGGTTTAAATAATGACAATGAATTAGAAATCAGATCAATAAGAGAATATGATGAACCCTTTTACCTTGAATTAAAAGTAGTGGGTAATCTTGAAGAATCACAAGAAATTATGAAAAAATTCAGAGATAAATTCGAAAGAGCGAACATCTCTAAAGAGAGATTAAAAAAAGAACTTCTGATTCTAAACACTTCACTAAAAAGAAGTGCATGGTATGCTGTTGAAATGAGAGCTAAAAGCATTCTAATAGATTTTCCAAATGAACCTCATGCTTTATTTGCTTTAGCAATTGCACGAGTTGCACAGGGAGATTTAACGACTCGAGAAGAAATATTGCTGCATATCTCCAAATTGAAACCTGATAAACCTGATAAGTTATACAATATCGGTATGATTCATAAGAAAAGAGAAGCATATGTAGAAGCTATAACATCACTTCGGGAATCACTTAAAGCGGAATCTGTAGAAGAACCTGTTCTTAAAATCGTTAGTCAAGTTCAAGCAGCTTTATCTGAAGTAGATGATGCGCTAAAAACCTATGAAAAAGCATCAAAAACATAGTTTAATGCTTTTGAGATTTTTACTTCATTTTGCCTTTGACTCAACATGAATGCTTTCAAACTAAAAACGCTTCTCGTTAAATATAAAAGAACAGATCCAACAAAAAATCCAAGTCATCATTATTGAAAAGTCTTTCTCCGTTAATTTGGTTGCATATTTCCTATATCGTGCAATTTAAATTTAGTGAGAACAAGTATTATTCTGAGAGAAAGCAGGTGAACTAATTCACTATTTCTATATTTTATTGCTTTCTCTCCTCCCTCCCCCAAATTCTCAGCATTAACTTGAATCAATTACATTTTTGCTTTTTCACGACTAACAGCTGCTTCTGTACTATTCCCCATTTCTTCATAAATATCAGCAATAACAAGCCAATGACTCTTATCATGGGGTTCGAATTCAGCTATTTTTTTCCAAATATCAAGAGCAGGTTGAAACATTTTTTTCTCTTTCATAATTAGACCACTCTTTTTGATATATCTCAAACCTCTCCTGAAATCTCTCTTTTCAATATAGAGAGAAGCTAATTCGGTCAGACCTGTAAGATCATCAGGATCGAGAGACAAACCATGGGCACCAAATTCATCTGCTTTATCTTTTAAGCCCATTTCCTCGTAGAGAACAACAAGATCAAACCAATAGTTGGGATCTTTGGGATAATCATTGAATCTCTTCAGTTTTTTGAGAATAATATAATGTATATTGTAAATCATTAAGCGGATTTTGTGGATTTCCATAAACCACATCCCTGAAGATTCGTACAGTCTATCAATAGCAATAGGATAATATTCCATATCCTTTGGTATGAAAAATGCGAATGAATAATCTGGGAAAAGTAAATTAAAGAATCGAGCAATACTTTTGATAATCTTCTCTAATGGAGTGTTGCTTTTTATTTTATAATATTCAATAACTTTTTTTGTCCAAAACTCAAATGCTTGTTCTCGGTATTCCGGTATTTTTTCAAAAGGGCGTAAACCTATTTTTGCAATTATTTCAGAGTATTGAGCAGGATTATCCATCTCAAGTAAGTCAAGAATTTTCAGATAAGATGCTCGAACGTATTTTTGCATCATGAGAACATCTTCTGTTGGCGGTTCCTTATCAGGTATAAAAGCAGAAAATAAATCATCCATAGGATCAGACCCGGGAGGAGGAGCTTTTCGAACAAGAAGACATTCATCACCAAGTTCTAAACCAATAGTATTAACTCTATAGTTTGGAAATTGAGTTTCAAAATAATTTTGAATAGCAGACACAACATTCTCTAAGGAGTAGAATTTTCGTTCATTTATCGATTCAATGATTTTTTTAGCCCATTCGTTTTTTTGTTCTTCACTCGGTTCAGGAATTGGAGGGTCAGTCATTAGAAACACCATTATTTCATTATCTTCTTATTACTTGTTTTTGTATTTTTCTTTAGAAAATAATTTAAAAAAGTAAATTCTATGGTTGTTTATGATTTGTGTGGACATTAGCAAATGCACTGGATGCAAAAGGTGTGAAACAGCGTGTGCTTTTTTTCACACAGAAAGAGTTAGCAATCATCTTTCAAGAATTAAAATTTTGAATTTATATGAGATTGGAATTGACAGTCCAGTTGTTTGTCAACAATGCAATGAGCGTTACTGTCTAAATGATTGTCCAGACGAAGCTTTAAGTATTGGTTCTCATGGTGAAATTCTAGTAAACAGAGATGTTTGTTCCTTATGTTTTAGATGTGAAGATACTTGTCCGATTGGAGCTATTCAACTTTTCAATGATGAGGTTTTTGTCTGTGATCTTTGTTCAGGAGATCCTGAATGCATTAAAGCTTGCACTGAAAAAGCCTTATCTTTAGAACCAAGAGATGAAAAAACTTCACTATCTGAATATATTAACGTCTCAGTTAAGTTAACACCGAGTCAAAAACGATTCGAGTATGTTAGAAAACAAGGAATCGAGTTGCGAAAAACATGGAGGGAGAATCGTGCTTAGATATGGTTTTGGTGGAAGAATTCTCCGAATTAATCTCACTAAGAGGAGTTATAATATAGAGAAAATTTCTTCAAGTTGGATTAAGCCACTCATTGGTGGGAGAACTGCTAATACTCAAAGACTCTTTGATGAATTAGATCCTAATTGTGATCCATTAGGAGAGGATAATATAATCATTTTTGGAGTGGGACCATTAACTGGTTCTATTCTACCTGCTTCGGCATACTTTATTGTCACAGCAAAGTCGCCTTTGACTGGAATTTTAGGAGATTCCGCTGCTGGTGGTTCTTTTGGTCCGGAAATGAAACAAACAGGTTTTGATCAGATTATAATTACAGGGAAAGCAAAAGGACTACTTTATTTGATGATTACTGATAACGAAGTAGAATTTATACCAGCTACTAATTTATCTGGAAAAACGATTGTTGAAACAACTTGCTATATCAGAAAAAAACACAAAGATTATGCAATACAAGTAGCAGCAATTGGTGCAGCAGGTGAACACCAAGTTCTATATTCAGCCATTGTCTCGAGTGGAAACCGAGTGAACGGTCGCACAGGAATGGGGGCTGTTTTAGGTTCAAAAAATCTCAAAGCAATTGCTATACGTGGGTCTAATCCGGCTGAATACGCAAACCCAACTATTCTCAAACAAGAATCTGAGAAAATTCATTCAGCAATCATGAAACACGATGAATATACCAAAAGATACAATTTAGGAACTACTATGCTGATGAATGATTTGAATAGCTTAGGTATTTTGCCTACTAATCATTTTCAAGATGGTGTTTGTGATTACATAGAAAAAATATCTGGAGAGAAACTAGCAAATACTTACAAAGTGAAGAATAAATCGTGCTTCAATTGTAATCTTCATTGCTCAAGATACTACATTTGTGAGAACCAAGAAGCAGAGGGGCCGGAGTACGAAACTTTGTGTAGTTTTACTTCTAAGATTGGGAGTGCTGATCTTCCTTTTGCTCTCGAGATGAATTACTGGTTAAATCAAATGGGATTGGATTCCATCTCTACCTCGGAAGTTATTGCTTGGATCATGGAATGTCAAGAGCGAGGGTTAATTCAACCTGATGATTTAGATGGTCTTGATCTAAAATGGGGAGATACTGATAAGGTTCGTGAAATTGTAAAGAAAATTACTTTTAGAGATGGAATTGGTGATAAATTAGCAAATGGTGCTAGAAATCTCTCAAGAGATTTTAGTGAGGAAGCTCAGAAGCTTGTTTTACATGTTAAAGGATTAGATGTCATCAATGGTGATCCTAGAGGGATAAAGGCTTACGGATTAACTTATGCAATTGCTTCTCGAGGTGGGGACCATCTCCGAGCAGAACCATTCTTTGAATTAACCAATCGAAAGGAAGAAGCCAAGAGAAGGTTCGGAACTGAAAAAGCAGCTGATCGATTATCTGAGGAAGGGAAAGCAGCTCTTGTTTTCTATTCGGAAAAAATTGCTCTTCTCACAGACAGCATGACTATGTGTAAAAACATAGGTCTCTGTATGGACATCTTAAATTTTGAGAATATTTCTAATCTTCTTAACGCTTGTACAGGATTGGATTATACTCCAGATTATTTACAAAAAATCATGAATGATTCAATTGATTTACAACGAAAACTCAATGAGAAATTTGGAATTACTCGAGAGGATGATACACTTCCTGAAAGATTTGTTTCTGAATCCTTGAAACGTGGTCCTACTAAGGGTTCAACAGTTGATATTGATAAGATGGTAGATGAATACTATAAACTACACAACTGGAAACATTAGCTCATAAATTCTTAAAATGCCTATTTAGTTAGTTTATTTTATAAAAGTTGTTTTGAAAGAAGGTCGCGAAGTTTGTGTCCTGATCTAATAGTTTTCTCCCAAACTTCGGGTTGGTCTTCAACACGAACGCAAAGATCGGCTGAAATCTTTTTACCAAATCCAGACAATCTAGCAGCGCTCATTTTACAAAAGTACCCCTTACCACATGTAAGGCATGGTACATTTCCTCTGATCTTGATCTTGCTTACAACTTCCATATTCTCCATTTCCATTTCCCTTGCAATAGCATTCAACACTTCTTCTCGAGACGTCATGGCTCTTCTGGCGCGTTTAAAAAACAAATAACTTTTAGGAACAGCAATACCGTTTACTATGATGACGACATACTTGCCTGCATTGAGATTATGTTCATGCCGCATAGACCACAAACGTTCAAGAAATGCCTTCGTAAAACCATCAATTTGAGCATATGGACAATAAGCACCAATGACAAGGGCTTGTGCTTCTTTAACTTTTTTTGCAAGAGCAGGAAAATCATCGTCGACCTTACAGATGTTATCTTTCACACATTCTTTACAAGCAAGACAAGGTCTTACATTGATTTCGCTGAGTTTCACGAATTCTGTCTCGAGTCCACTCGCATCCAGAACTGCTTTTACTGCTCGATCAGTGTTACTATTTATTATTGGGCTACCGGATACGCCCAAGATTTTAAGACCCATTTAGATTCAACTTCCTTTCGATAATTCGTGAATAATCAAGTTCAGCATTACTAATGACTACTTTAAGAAGGGAAAGACTAATATCCAATTTAAATTCTTTTCTCAGCGATAAGATGGTTGATGTATATTATAAATTACATAATTGGAAAGATTAATTCCTAAAATCTTATAATGACACATTGTAAGTTAGTTTTATGAAAATTGCTTTGTTATATTTTTCTGGAACAGGTGTCACTGCAAAATATGCTTCTGATATTGCTAGCGGATTCTTAAAAACTAAACACTCAGTGGATTTCTTACGAATAAAAAGAAAAACAACCTTTAACCTCACCGGATATGATTTATTTGGTATTGGAGCTCCTGCTTACTCGTACCGTGCCCCCAGAATTGTAACAAGGATTTTGAGAAAACTTGATTTCAAAGGGAAACCATTCTTTGTTTTTTCTACGAGTGGAGGAGTCCCTGGAAATACTCTTTGGAATTTATATATAGCTGTTTATCGTAAAGCAGGACTGTTTTTAGGAACAATAGAGGGTTTTGGAACAACTAATATTAAATCTTGGATGCCAAAAATTGGTGATACAAAACGCAAACTCAGCGGTTTAACTAATCATGATTGCGAAATGGCACAAATGTTCAGTGAAAAAATATTGGATCGTCTTACCAGATGGCAGAAAAATCCAGATAAAATGGAAATGAAAAGTATAATTCCTGAAGCTAATTTGTTGTACTATATTTGGGCTGGATTCTTTACTTGGCGTTTTGAAATGGCCTTTTATGTTGGGATCAAATTTCTAGATAAAGAAAAATGCAATAGCTGTAAACTTTGTGCTACAAGAATTTGTCCAAGTGGAGCGATAACTCTGAAAAGAAATGATATGCCAAGATTCAATGAATTTCTTTGTGTTGGATGTTCTGGATGCGTGAATTTGTGTCCGAAAGATGCTATTTGGACTGTTAGATCAAAGAATCATCAGCAATACGATTTGTATAAAGAATACATCCTAAAGAACTAGCTCAGTATAACAACTGTATCTAAAGACCTCATCAACCATGAGCCAAAAGGAAAGGCAATAACTGTAACTACACAAGCACTTGATAAACCTATCAATAATATTCCTGCCCACCAACCAATAAGATAGAACCAAATAACTCCTAAGACTATCCTCTTTCTTGTTCTCCAAGTGTGATGTGACTCACGATTAAATGAGAAGACCATTTCAATCCGGTCAAGCATCCAATACCCTACAGGAGCAGAAAAGACCAAGGCAACAAAAACAATCGCAAACAAGTACCAAATAATAGTAATCCACCATCCGAACAGTGCTGCCCAGAGTATTCGAACAATCAAATTTGCGATTAAATCATCCAAAATTGCATTCCCAAAAGAAATTAAGTGTTTTTTATTTAAAGGATTATTGGGTCAGAAAAAAATAACTAATTGGTTTCTAATTTTATATGAATACCTAATTCTACTAATTTTCTGAAGAAATATTTCTCAACTTCTGCTTCTTTCACAGTTCTACCGAAAGTAATGTTGAGATTATCACCAAAACTTGTAACAGAACAGCCAGTATTAATTGTTGAACTAGGAGCTAAGAGTAATTCAAAACTCTCGATTTCTTTTGCGAAAGCTTCTGGCATAGTTACCTTTCCGATGTTGCTTAGCTTTCCAGAATACAATTGTTCACCCATCTTTTGATAGAGAAGTCCACCTAATAATCTCTTAAGAAAGAGCGGGAGGATTCTCATAAGTGGGAATAATTGACCTTTAACATTTCTAGAGATGGATTGTGTAATAGTCTTAGTAGCGATTTCTTTTCTAAGCGAATGATGCACTAAATGTAAAATCTCATTGAAATTGTATCTACCAAGTTTAGGATTAAGTTCTGGTGAGATCATAAATGAAAAATTCCTCATAGTTTTAGAAGGATAAAGATTCCTCAAATTAACGGGAACTGCAACTCGTATTGGTTTCATGTTTCTTTTTCGTTGATGAGCAGGTAGATTGTATAAAACTGATTGAAGAGCATCCAAATAAACTGAAGTCAATAATTCAGTTATAGTTACTTTTTTCTCTCGAGAAATTTTAAGGAGCTCTTTTACTGACACAACGCCAGTTGTTATATGATATTTCTTTCTTTTCTCAGAAGTTAAAGGTGGTCTGAAAGCAGTTCCTAGAGCTTTTGGAAAAGGAAGTTCTTTACGGTAATTCCTCTTGTAAGCACATTCAAATTCTTCTGAATCAGGAATTTGATTTGGTCGGAAAATATCACCCCAATCTTTAGGGGTAATTCCTCGTAAATGCAAATATTCTGCAACAAGAGCTTTGAGGAAGATTAATCCACCAGCACCATCAGTAATACTGTGATGAAACTCAACGGCAATTCGGTTATAGAAGGCTTTCACCCTGAAAGGAAACACACCACAACTATAAACCGGTAACCTCTGACAAGGATATTTGGTTTCAGCGACAATTTTTGGGTCGTTCTGATTTTTCTCCCAATAAGCCCAGAAAAAACCTTTTTTGAGATTAACATCAAAATACGGGAAGCGAACCATAATCCGAATTAAAGCAGTCTGGAGATTCTTAATGTTAATCCGGTGTTTTAGGGTACAAGATAATCTGAACATGCTTGGGGATTTATTACTACTAATAAGACTGTAAATAGTGGCAGCATTATCCAACTTGTACCATTTGTGAATCTTTAGTTGATCATTTAACTTTGGTACAAAGTTCCTATCGTATTCGGATATAATTTCTGCCAATATATGAGCTATCCCTGTATAAGATAGAATGCCTTTTTACTCGGACAAAAATAAATCTTTGTATATAGTATTCTTTCAAGCCAATTTAGCTCTGAACAACTTTTTTATTTACAAAAATCAATCAAATTATAGTCTTATCGTTTATTGTAATTATACTATAGGGTGGAATATTATATGAATTTTAGAAAAGTGTATGTTAGTGTAATTATTCTTATTTTGGCGATGGTTTTTATTCCCAAATATAATCAATTAACGATTACAAACACTACAAATCATCTGAGTTCCATAACTGCACAAGGAAAACCTCCTGTGAACCCAATAACTATTGAAAGTGTGACTGAGACCACACTTCTAAGTCATTGGGATGAAAATTATGGATTGCCACGGGATGTTCAAGTAGTAGGAAATACTG
>DAOVPS010000119.1:0-10203 GCA_030629105.1 Candidatus Heimdallarchaeota archaeon | reverse complement strand
TTAACCAAATTGGGAATTTTTTTGTGGGGTAGCAGTTTCCACATGCTTTTGCATGGAAATCAAAATAATTTCTCTGTGATATGTCGAAGCTTTTGATATTGTAGACTTTACCTTTTGAAATTGGTTTTTTTGTAGATAATATCATTGCCTGAGCACTATCTCGAGCATCAACATACGATGATTTGTTTTCTCCCTTTCCTAAGTAAGGGATTTTCTTTTGTATTAAGCCATTGACCAAACGTAATGTTATATTCCTATCACCGGGTCCAATAATCAAAGGATTTCTAATTGCAGTTATGTCTAAACCATTTTCTTTATGCATCTTAATTAGGTGATTTTCTGCTAGTAATTTTGATTCTTGGTAATTATTTTGGGGGTTCTTCATGTATTCCTCTGAAATTGGATATTTCGGATACTTCATACCATAGACTCCAAAGGAACTTGCAAAAACAAATTTCTTAGCGGATTCTTCTTTTAGGAATGCTTTCGCAATATCAATTGTTGCTTGGTAGTTGACTTTCATCATTACCTCTCGAGTAACAGATTCTGTTATGATTATTGCTGCGTTATGATAAACTGTAGTTACGTCTTTCATTATCCCTTTTAGTGAATCTGGAAGCATTAGATCTCCTCTAATTATTTCTGCTCCTATTTCTTCTAAATCATCACAACACTCATCAGCGAGAGCTAAAACTCTAATATCTTTTCCCTGCAATTTTTCTTCTTTGAGTAATTTTCTAATTAATACTCCTCCAAGAAAACCAGTTGCACCTGTTACCAAAACGACCATTAGACACACCGTATTGACAATTTTATCTTATTTTAATCAGATTAAAAAGAATTCCTAAATTGTTTTCTAATTCACACACGGATAAAAAATCAAAATATTTTAAACTAATAAAACATTACAACAGTATGTGATTAAATTGGCAGAAACTGTAAATCAAAAAGAGAATCGCTTCAAATTTGTTAAAGTATTTGTAGGTTTGTTCAGATTGATGCATATTCTCCCAGTAATGACTGTTACAACTATTGGAATTTTTATAGCTATTTTAATTTTAAAAGGCACAGGAACTTTTGCTGAGTTGTTTCAGAATATAACTATCAATGAGATTTTGATGTTAATTTTCTTTATTTTAACTATCTTCTTTCAAGAAGGATTTTTGGGAGTACAGAATGATTATATTGATAGAGATATTGATGCGGAATATAATAAAAGTAAAACAATCCCAGATGGTTGGCTGAGTCCAAATGTTGCTTTCTGGTGGGCTATCGTTTGTTATGTATTATTTACAGGATTCTCTGCTGCTGTTGGTATCTGGGCAGAAATAGGATTTTGGATCATACCTTTTGTCCAAGGAGCTACTTTAACTGGTATTTTCTATAATCTTTATGCGAAACATCGACCCATTAGTATTGTACCGTATATGCTTGGTTTCCCATTGATACCTGTATTTGCTTGGCTTACCTTTGGTTTTGCTAGTTTTGAGTTCTGGCATCTCTGGATGCTACCTGTTATGTTTCTTACTAGTTTCCCAGCTCATATCGCTAATGAATTACCCGACTTTGACCTTGATGTTGAACATGAGAAAAGGAATTTTGCTGTTTTCTTGGGGTATAAACTTGCAACTATCGTTTATTGGCTTGGCATTATTTTATTAGAAATAATATTATTGATTGTATTCTTAGTCTACAATTTGAATCCTATTGCGTTTGCAATAGCTGTCTCTTTATCTCTTTTAATTGGACTTTCAGCAGTTTTCTTCCTTTGGAAAAATGAATGGAAAACGAATACTTTCATATTCAATATTGTTACGTCTTGCATTGGTGTTATAGTTCTAGGATTCTACATCATGGTTGGTTTAGGACCAATAGTTTAATCAGCTAA
Organism: Candidatus Heimdallarchaeota archaeon; assembly: GCA_030629105.1. Lineage (GTDB taxonomy): Archaea > Asgardarchaeota > Heimdallarchaeia > JABLTI01 > JABLTI01 > JABLTI01. The sequence goes on along the minus strand of DAOVPS010000119.1, from coordinate 8,315 downwards.
ATAATATGATTGATTATGAAAAAAATCTATTATCAAATGAACAAGATATACTGGAATGTAGTAGAAACTGCTACATTTATTTCATTTTAGAGTAGTTGTAATATTTATCTCCATACTTCTTGGTACGAACCTTTTTTCCTTTGTAGCGATGCCAATCAGCTTTCTTCTTTGCATCTGATTTAGATAAACCTTTACTTATTAATTTAAATCGTTCATTCCCAACTTTAATTGTCTTGGGGATTTCTGGTTTCTTAGACATTATATTAACAACCTTTATTCCATCTTACTATATTTCATCACTGATAAATAAAATCTTTTAATTGGGCATATGGAAATCAAGGTAAAAAATCAATAAAATTATTTCAGTATAACTATTTCTAATAAATGGAAATTAATTTTAAATCATATAAATTGAATCTATTTTTCAAACCAATAATACGCATGGTATTTTTCTGGTTTAGTAAAGCCTAGTTTTAATGCAAGTTTTGCAGATGGTTCATTGTCCGCATCCCAATGAGGAACTAATCCTTCTTGTAAACTATATTCAATTAACTTGGCACAAGATATCATTGCTAGACCTTTTCGTTGGTACTCCGGATCTGTTTCTATATGAATCTCAAAATGCTTATCGTAAATAGGTGATGCCGCTAAAGCTAAAGAAGTAATTTTTTCGCCATCTAATATGCAGAAACTAAAATTCCTTTTGATAAAATTCTCTGGTGAGGGGAAAAGTAATCTAGTTATGTTATTTGCTTGTTTAGAGATATTCTTTATTGTTTCCTCAGTTAGTTTCTCTATTACTAATCCTTCAGGCAATGTTTTCTGTATTTCTTTCATATGGTTTATGTCAAGATTTTCAGATGAGAATTTGGTTCGCAGATATGGTTTCAGCTTATCTCCCCAATAATCTTCAAGCGTTCTTAACCACTTTTCATCAGGGATGAGGAGCAATCTTTGAGTCTCAATTAATTTCAATAATTCCGGAACTGAAGAATCACTTGAATCTCCAGCTAGAAAATAGATTATTTTCTGACCAGCCATTGCTACTGTAGGTTTTTCTATATTATTGACGTGGAGTGTTCCAATGCCTTCTCGCAAAAAACCTTCAAGTAACAAACGAAGATATTTATGATTCTCAAATAATGGTAGTAATTCTAGTCTTTTCTCCACAGGATGCTCTTCTATCATTGTAATTTCTCAACTCTACACTGTTTTAGGTTTAATTTAATGTTCAGAAATTTGCAGTTATATTAGAAATCCAACAATTTCATAAAAATACAATATAGAACCATTTTTTGGGGATCTAATGTGGATATAATTATCTCCTTTGATTGGTTCAATTTCAAGTTCAATGAATTTCACACCCTCAACTAGATCTTCCTTAATTTTTTGAATGCCAAAGAAAATTTGCACTACTTGTTTTTCTGGAGTGTTGACTTTGATTACTAATTTTAGCAGATTATCATTTGGAATTTTTATTCTTTTCAATTGAATTCTTATAACAGCATTTTCCCAGAAATTTCCAAGAGGATCTGTTATTTGGAATCCCTTATTCTGCTTAATTGTTATTTTGTCTTGTAGATACTGTGATGCTAAGCGATTTTCTCCGTCGGGATTTGTGTATCCCCCAAAAGTAAATAGATACCCCTCCATTTTCTTGCTTTTGAATTCCGGTCGCATCGGAGTTAACTTGAAAAGTGCTTCATTAGACATTTCCAGCTACCTAGAGAATCCTTATTTTTCTACTTTACGTTTCTTCTTTCTTACTGTATATGCTATTGCTACAATGAATAGTATCTCAAATGAGATAATAAATCCCACATATGGAGAGGTGTTTGTCGGAGTTCCAGTTGGAGTTACTTCATTAATATATACTTTTAGAATCCATATGTCTCCAAATGGTTCACCCAGATAGATTGTACCCCCTGCAATTACATATGTTGAATTGCCTTCGTAGACAAGCGATCCTCCACTATTTCCATATGGGTCACCCATTGTGTGATTCCAAACTACATTCCCATCTATATCTGTACGAACCAGCCAGATATCTCCTTGTCCCTCATCATAGCTATGTGTTCCTCCAACAAATGTGAAACCTTGATCCAGCATTTCAATGATTTGTCCACCACTATCTTCCTCTATTCCTCCATATGTTTTATTCCACAGCTGAATCCCAAAGGGATCTGTTCGAATAATCCAAGCATCAGAATTTCCTGCACCGAAGCTTTGAGTATTAGCAATTATCACAAATCCTTGATCAGAACACTCAACTAGTGCTTCTGGTCTTTGATAACCAATTAGGTCTCCATAAGTTTTATTCCATTGATGGATTCCTGCTGCATTTGTTTTTATCAACCAAACCATGTTTGATTGGGTGCTATTGTAAGTATAACAAGCTAATGCAAAACCGCCATCGTTACATTGAACTAATGAATGAGGTGTAAAACAGCGATCAATATCCAAGTTATGAAAGGTTCTATCCCAAAGTCTTACTCCAGTTGAGCTAAGTCTGAATAACCAAACATCACTACCTCCAACAGCAGTAATAGTGACACCTGCACAAACTATATCATCGTTAGGGCATTCCACTATAGATCTTCCTTTATCACCGACCCAATTTGATGGTGTTTGTTCTGGACCACTGTAAGAATAATTCCATAAGACAGTTCCATCTCCAGCTATTCTAGTAACCAAGAAATCTTGATTGTCAATGGGTGCTGTTACATTCAAATATGTGGAAGCGAGTGCAAAACCCTCTGCTTGACAATTTATTACCTGAAATCCTTTATCTTCCTCTACATCTCCAAAGGTTTTATTCCAAAGATATGTTCCATCAAGAGCAATGCGTAGTAATAGTACGTCTAAATCTCCTTTCCCAGAACTATTTGTCCAGCCAGCGACGGCATATCCTCCAGGACATTTAATGATGGATTGAGCTGATTCTTCATAATACCCTCCAAAAGTCTCATTCCAAAGGACAATATTTTCTGTATAAGGCTCTTCATCATAAGCTTTAACATTAGCAACTGAATTCGTTTTCAAGAAAGAATAAACACTCGTACCAGCTAAACCCAAGGATGTTACTAACAATCCTAAAATTAAGAGATTGAAAAAGTAGTTCTGAGGTTTCATATCTAAAAATAAGTCGCTTTAGTATTTATAATAATTATTAAACATGATTTAGAGTGAACCAAACGATGAGTCAGAAAAAGTTTGATGAGATGTATCGAATAAATAATGCTGAGTACATTGTTATTGATGAGGATGGTGTGGACAAGAAAATCACTCCACGTTCTGGCATTTTGTTTGAAGAATCTCTTATTATCGTAATCTCAAGACTAGATAGGAAAATCTATAGCTTTATTGGTACCAGAGCATCAGCACGAAAACAATTCTCGGAAAACAAAATTACTTCTGATTTGCGTTTGAAGCTTGGTTTTGAGGTAGAGAGAATTCGCTTTCCTTCAGATGATATCGCTCCTGAACACATACAATTCATTGAGTACTTGGCTGCAGAAGATTATCTACAAGAGTTTAAAGCTGATAAGACAAAATACTATGCTTGCTATTTCTGTGGAGAGCTCTTAGAGAGAGATACCCCTATCTGTTCTGCATGTAAAAAAGAGGTACTAATTTGCATTGTTTGTAAATTACCGATTTCCTTTGGAGATGAGTTAGGTAAATGTAGTTTATGTGAAGGATTAGCTCATTATGTTCATTTTCATGAGTGGCTAAAAGTAATGGGATTCTGTCCTAATTGCTCTGAAAATATACCAATAGAAGGAATTGTACCGATAGTTGAGCAATTAAAATGAATGTTGAATTAATTCTTTGCTTTTCTGAAGGCTCGAATTATAATGAATATGAACACTAATGCGTTTGTTCCTACGACACCATAAATTAACCACATGTAGTTGTAATTAATCGTTTCTGTGGATATTTCCGATGAATTAACATAGATGTTCATTTCTTCAACATCAGATGTAACATTGAAACCACCTTGAATGAGTTCATCCTTAGTTAAATTTAGCCAGACGCCAAATGCTTCAGTAAGACCACTTCTTACAGTATTGTCTGGATTAAGAGTATGTGTGTCTGTATAACCGATTAACTCTGATGTTTTTATAAGGATGTTTTTCGATGACCAGTAGTCAAGGGCAACGGGATCAATCCCAGCGATCAAGACATTTACTCGAGTAGCTTCTCGATAGCTTGTTGCCGGACCTGCAGAAAGTGAATTTGCAGGATTAGCATTTATCCATTTAGCATCTATTATATTCAGAGTTGGTAATCCAAATTCCACCATTAATGTCCCCAACCCACCAGTAGCAATTTTTTGGTGAGAATTTGTTAATGCTTGAGTTGGTACTCCCATGTAGTTTTTTATTGTAGCAGTAACTCCATACGATCCATGGGATTTTAGAACTGGCAAGTTAATCACTTTCAGTTTTTCTTCATAATGAGTCCCATTCCAAATGCCATTTTTGAAACTAACTTTAGTACCATAATCCGTCTCAAATTTTGGATATGAAACATAGATTCCTGTATCAGGATCAACTGTATCATACACCACATACCCGTCATCCATGTCACCATTAGAAAACTCTTGAACTTGAGAAAAACGTATGGCATCCCAGAGAAACGTTGAAACATTATAGTCATTTGAAAAATAATCTACAACATCCTGGGAGGATTGTGACTGATCTTCAGCATTTGTACTAAGCCTTTCCAAAGCACCGCTCCCTTGACCATTATCTGCAACAATAATTTCTCCAGTGAAACTGTCTGGATGATCAACAATTGCTTGGATGAGTTCCTTTAACATGTCAGTATTCGTTCCACCTCGCATGGACCATTGTGCATTAACTTTGAGTAAAATGACATCTGACGAAGCTATCAATCCAGATGGACCCTGGTTTACAGCAGAAGTACTTGATTGATAAAAATTAAGTCCCTCAGAACCCATGAGATCGATTAAATTCTGGATATGAGCCATTTCACGACCATTCACAACGAAAATATCAGAACTAAAAGGTGAACTACTCTCTGTTCCAATAATATTCAAACCAACTTCCTCTACTGTTGTAGTTGCTTGTAAATAAATTCCTCCTAAAAGAGGAGCAATAATTAGTATTGCTATTATTGCTTTCTTACTGCGTGCAAACATATTTCTAGTTTTTAGTCTGAAAGCTGAAAATGATAGTAGTGGCACAATTGAACTAAATGCTAAAGACATATTTTTCAATGCTGCTTTTTGACATGGATAAATAATTCGTGTTGGTTTTGTTCCAGTTCTGAAAAGAAACCAGAGGAGATTCAGGAAACCAAAGATAAACAAACCATTCAGAAATAACTTCTTCTTTGATGGTTTTTTTTGAAAAAAAGAAGAATCATAACAATCAATTTTTTTCTTTGCTTGGTCATGACTTGAATCATTCATTGTAAGTAGATTAAGACTTGATTCTTTCCTAAATATTTTCTGCTTTAGAAAAATGACTTGACTGCTATACTTTATCGGTAATTCTAATAATTGCTTCAGCTAAGAAAAGAAATGCTTCTTCTAAATTCTCTCCAGATTCTTCACTAGTTTCAATATATATAACATCAATTCCAGTTTTTTCTTTGATCCTTCGGCAATATTCTTTTCCAAGTTCTTTCCGAACAAACTCTTTACTTTCTTTTCCTTCCCGTAAATTCGCTCTATTTCCACAAATAATCATTGGTACCCTACCAACTCTTTTCCAAAGCTCCTCCAACCATTTTGGCAAGTTTTGGAAGCTGCTAGGATTTGTAACATCAAAGACAAGAAACGCTCCTTTCGATTCTCGATAGAAGTACGGCCTAGCTGAATCAAACTCTTCCTTTGATCCAAGATCCCAAATTTGAAATGCTACTTTTACTTCTTCAGTTTCTACTCTTTTAATTGCAAATGTTAAGCCTTTATCATCAAATGCGGTAAAATCTTGATTGTAACCAAAATAGTTCTTTCTTAGTATTTCTTTCCCTACATCTTCATCTCCAATAAGGACTATTTTGTAAACTTCACCTTCATTTTTTTGATCCTTCTTCATCTTTAATTCTCCATATTTTACAAAAGAACTATGTTTCTCATAATTCAAAAACATTAGTTTATCCATTTAGAATTGTCAATTTACTGAATTTCTTTTTTTCGTCTCACCCCTTTTTTGCAAAAAATATAAATAAATAGAAGCAGTTAGCATCTTGGAGGGAAACTTTGTTTCTCAAATATTCAGCTTTACTTGCTATTTATGTCGAGTAGGAACTTTAGAAAGGCCTCCATTTGAGACTATTAAATCTCTGAAATTGTAATAAAAAAGTAGTCATGTTGATTATTATGCCGAGAAAAAAGAGTAAAATACCATATACAAAAGACAGAAAAGTAAAACGAGCAAGAAAAAAATTCGATAAAAAGATAAGAAAGGACAAAGCTGCCAATGCCTTTTACGCAGAAGAACTTAGCGCTGATGGAGAAATCCTAGCACAAAAAGAAAAGGATACAAAAGAACTTGAAGAAAAGATAAGACTTGATGTGTTAAAGCGAGAAAAACGAAAAGATGAATTAGATAAATTCGCTGAAAGGAAATGGAGTGAAGATGCTCGTGATAGATTATTAGAAAGTGCTTTAACAGATGAGAAAGCAAAAAAAACGCTTGAACAAATCGAAGAAGCTGGAGTAGAAGCAGCCAAATTACAACTTCTAGATGAAGCAAAGAAAAAAGCACTAGAAAGAGAACAACAAGTGACAACGAGTTCAGGAGACGATGAAGATTGATAAATAAAGGTATTAAAGCATTATTCCACTTAACACCAAGAGAACCATACAAGATTGTAGATGACAAGTTTGAAGCTTATCTTTATTTGTATGGTGCTTTTATTGGACCAAGACCTAAGTATACTTTAAAGGATCAATATGAACAAAATTATGCTATAATCAGATCTACCAGATTTAACCAATCAGATATTACCTCATTTTTCAATCAAGGATGCGTAAGGGTTCGTTTTAAACCAAAAGATCAGCTAATTGATAAAAAGCATATGAATCAAATTCAATTTATATTTAGAGTCCAAAGAAAATACAAACGTGATGATGGCACTGAAGTTCAAGTTTTCCTTTGGAAAAACAAAGTTTTACAAGAAGAAATCCAATTTAAAGGAGAAGGGGAAGAAGGAGAAGATTATGTTGCTTTTATCACCGATATACCAGATAAGGATGAAATCGAGTTCTATCTTCGACCTTATACAAAAGGTGTTTATACCCTAATTTTAAGGGGTGTAACTGCTTATCTACACGATTAATCTTTCTTCAATCTTCTTTCTTTTTTTATTCATTAATTGATTATATTTGTTTTAGAAGATAATTAATTACAATCTGGTTAAAAATCTCTTTTTGAGTTATATAGCAATCATGATTACTATTGGGGATAATTGCTAGCTCTGAATTTGGCATCAATTTGTGCATTGCTGTTGCTTCGGAAACAGGAATATAATCATCACGATCACCGAGTAATATTAGTGAAGGGGTTTGTATTTCTTTGACTTTCTCTTCTGGAAATTCTGCTGGATCAAACCACATTTTAGAGATATTTAGTAGTAGAGTCTTCCAATAATCTTTACCATGTGTGGCAGTTTGTTCTTTTAGCAACTTTACCAACCAATCAAGTGTTTTTTCTAGCTTCTCAAAATCAACTTTCCCAGCAGCTTCAATTCCAAGTGCTTTAAATCCATCAATCATTTCCTTGGGTTGGTTAATCATTGTTCCACCAAGAACCATTGCTTTAACTAGCTCTGGATAGTGTAATCCCATCTCTAATCCGATTTGACCACCATCACTCCAACCACATAGCAAAACTTTGTCTAATTTCAATTTCTTGATTAATAGAGCAAAATCATCAGCCATTAATTTGTAATGAAATTTCCCTTCTGGATTTGTTGTTTTTCCTTGTCCTCGACAATCAACTGCTATAACTCGGAAATGCTTGGAGAAAACAGGCAATTGTTTTTCCCACATTTGTATCGAACTGATACCCCCATGTATGAGAATTAATGGATAACTAGATCCATACTCCTCGTAATACATCTTGATATTATTTACTTCCACATATTTACCTTCTATTCGTTTGAAATCACTTTCACCCATTTTAATCATCCAAAGAAAACCATGTAGTTTATATTTTTAAGAGAAATAAAATTTTCTCATAATAGAAAGTTGTTAGTAAAATTAGTTTAAATTGAAAAATCACATTTTTCAGCTTAAGATTTTTATAATTTATAGTGTATCTTATTTAAGATAAAAT
>DAOVPS010000033.1:0-20034 GCA_030629105.1 Candidatus Heimdallarchaeota archaeon | reverse complement strand
TTTACCTTACTTGGCAAAAATGAATGATGTCTTAGTAATCGAGTTTAATGTTGATGAAACACCAATCTCTCAATTAGCTGATTTTGTTGTTCTTGGGAAATCTGAGGAGGTTTTGCCGAAATTCGTGGAAAAAATTATTCAATAATTTCCACTTTCCCACCGTTAGACACTAAAAGCTTATATTTTTTAAAGCAAAATGATTGTAGGTTAAAAAAAAATGAAGAAATGGCTCAAGATTACATTTATTTCATTAAGTTTAGTTATTCTAGTATTTGGCTCACTAATAGTTTTCTCGATTATCCCATTAATTGGTAAAAATACTATGCTTCATCCCGATCACGAAGCAATGTACGTTTATCCTCATGATTATGATATGACTTATGAAAATGTTACTTTCACAACAAGTGATGGGTTAGAATTAAAGGGTTGGTTTATTGAACCAAAGAATTCTTCTGCTCCGAATTCTAACATAACAATTATTGTATTGCATGGAGCTACTCATTCGAAAGCTTTTATGTTGGATCATTACGGAGAAGGCTTTTATAATTTGGATTATCGCTTATTCTTCTTTGATTCCCGAAATCGAGGTGAGTCTCCGGACACTCTCCTTGGTCTAACCTGGGGCATTGATGAAGTTAAAGATGTAAAAGCCGCTGTAAATTATACTAGACATCAACCTGGAGTTAATGCTTCACAAATAGTTTTGTTCGCTGAAAGTCAAGGAGCTGCAACTATTTTGTTCTATACAGCACAATACAATGATGTTGCTGCTATTATTGCAGATTCTTCTTGGGCTTATGGTGATCTGATGATTCGACAAGCGTATCCTATGAGATCTGGTTTTCCTTGGGCTATTTTTGGACAAATAACTATTGCTATGATGGAAACTCATTATGGGTATTCGTTTGCGGATATATCCCCTGCGAAAGAAGTTTACAATATTACAATCCCTACATACATTATCCATGGTAATGCTGATTTGGATATTAATCCAGAAGATGCTACAACCATCTACAATTTGCTAAATAATACTGCTTCAAAATTACTCTGGCGAGTAGATGATAGGGGTCATGTTGAAGCATACCTAGAACCTAATTATTTCACGAATATTCAGCAATTCATAAACAATAATATTTGAAGTAGAATTTTATATGAGTTCTACTTTTCCTTCATTTTCTCCCATTCTTCTCTTAAAATATCCATGAAAACCATATCATTATATTTTCCTTCGACGAAATTTGCTTGTCGAAGCTTGCCTACTTCTGTAAAACCAACTTTCTTGTAGGTTTTAATTCCTCTTACATTGAAATCGTTTACTCTTAATCGAATGCTATTTAAATTCAAGTAATTAAATCCGAATTCAAGGAGAACTTTCATGGTATCAGTTCCGTAACCTTTTCCCCAATTCTTCTCTGCATGAATTGCAATTCCAAGTTCTATCGATCGAGCAACCTGATTTAAACTAAATAATCCTGCTGTTCCAAGAAATTCTTTGGTTTCCTTATGTTCAACTGCAAATTGAAAATCACTTCCTGCTTTTCTTCGTCGCCAAGTGCTTCTAATCCATTCTTCCTCTTCATCTCGAGAGAATGGTCTAGGCTCATGTAGGAAACGTCTGAGTTTTAGATTGTTCCAATTTTCCATTATAGCATCAAGATCAGTGAGTTCTATTGATCTTAATCGGATTTTTTCTCCTTCGAACAAATAATTTTCCTCCAGATATTTGAAAAAAACATGCTTTAACCTATTTAAGTTAAACGGCAAAAATTGCAATTAAATTAATTTTTATTATGATTTAAAATTGTATCATCTCTATCTCTACGAATTCTTTAGGTTCACAAATTTATGTTTTTCATTGTTTTTTAGCGTTAATAATAAAAATTGGTAGAAGTAACTATATTTATGCCAAAATTTGATCTTGAATCAATTCCTCGAATTAATCATTGTTTATTACCTACTCCTCTTATCCCAATGGAGAGACTAACAGAGCACTTAGGAAAAGCAAATGTTTTCGTGAAACGGGATGACCTTACTGGCATGGCTTTTGGAGGAAACAAAAATAGAAAACTAGAGTTTCTACTTGCTGATGCCTTGCTAAAAGGCTCTCATGTTGTTCTTACAGAAGGAGCACTTACATCCAATCATTGTCTTCAAACAGCTGCTTGTTGTGCTCGATTAGGATTAGACTGTGAATTGGTTTTATCTGATTCTGTTATTGGTGAACAGATTACGGGGAATATATTGCTTGATCAAATTTTAGATGTGAAAATTCATAGAGTAAAGTCAAGTTCAGATCGAAAACAGAGAATGGAAGAAATAGCTGAAGTATTACAGGATGAAGGAAAGGTTCCATACATTATTCCTACTGGTGGATCAACTAAGCTAGGAGCTCTTGGTTATGTTTTGTTTATGAAGGAAATTGCAGAACAATCAGAAGAAATGGATTTTGCATTCGATTATCTTGTGTTTCCAACAGGTAGTGCTGGAACACAAGCTGGAATTGTTTTAGGTAAAAAACTGTATTATCCTGAAATTGAAGTCATTGGTATAGGTGTTGGTGATGGAAAAGAAGAGATAATTAAGGAAGTTCAGAAAATAGCCTCTGAGTTCCAAGAAGAATGGTCACTAGATCTTGCAATAAGTGATACGGATATTGTTGTCCTTGAAGGATATTATGGTCAAGGTTATGGTGATCCAAGTAAAGATATGATTGATGTAGTAAAGTTAATCGCCCAATTGGAAGGTATATTCTTGGATCCTGTTTATAATGGAAAAGCAATGGTTGGGTTGATTGATTTAATCTCTCGAGAAGAAATACCTGTAGATTCAAATGTTTTGTTTCTACATTCCGGTGGAGGGCCTGCTATTTTCTCGTATGCGGATGCGTTTGGTAAAAAACTATAGAAGAAATTAATATTCTGAGGAAAAAACACAAGATAATAATATTCTGAGATTACTTTTCATTAATTAATGAATGATGAACTTATTAATTGCTTATGGACTTATTTAATTAGAACTAAATTTCCCTATTTCGGAAATTAAGGTGAATATATCATGGGTAAAAACAAAAAAGTAACCTTTAAGGTAAGTGGTATGCATTGCAATGGTTGTTCAGCATCTATTGGTAAAGCTCTTAGTCGATTAGAAGGTATTGAGCATGCTGAGGCTGATTTCCAAAAAGGCATTGCAGATGTAGCATATAATGAGAAAGCAATTGAAAAAGAGAAAATAGTTGAAACTATAGAAAATCTCGGTTATAAAGTAGAAGGCGAATCCTAAGAGAGAATACTTGATGGTGAAGACAACGGCTGAATCAGAAAACGAATCAACTAAGAAAAAAATAAAAATAGGTGTCAGTGGCATGACCTGTGCAGCATGCAGTGCTACCATTGAAAGAAGCTTAAATAAAAGAGAGGGTGTAAATAATGCCGTTGTTAGTCTTGCTACAAACGAAGCTGTTGTTACATTTGATCCAACACTAATTAATGAATCAGAATTAGTTGATGCAATTGAAAGTGTAGGTTATGATGTCAGATTAGAGAAAGTGGAGTTAGTTGTCATAGGCATGACTTGCGCATCATGTGCTATGAGTGTTGAGAAAGCACTGAAGAAAGTGGATGGAGTTATTTCCGCAATAGTTAATTTAGCTACTAGAAAAGCAACTGTTGAATTCAATCCTAGTCTAGTAAATGTATCAATTTTAGAAAAGGCAATTAGAGATGTAGGTTATGAAATTGAGAAATCAATAGAAGAAGATGCTCTTAGTCAAAGAAGAAGAATAGAGCGAGAAGAACGTTTACATTATAGGAATCGATTAATTTTCGGTGTGATATTCACAACCCCACTAATGGTGTTCATGTTCATCGATATGGGTATAGACGGTTTCATGCAATTAACAGCGATAAAATATACTATGCTAGTTTTAGCTACCCTCGTATATATTTACGTTGGATGGCCTTTCTTCAAAAGTGCCTTCAAAGCAATAACTCATTTTACAACAAATATGGATGTCCTAGTCTCATTAGGTAGTAGTGCTGCCTACATTTACAGTGTTGTTTCTTTAATTATAGGAGGACCACTTTACTTTGAATCCGCAGCGTTTATCCTCACGGCTTTAGTGGTTGGCAAGTATCTAGAAGCAATTGCAAAAGGTAGAACATCTGATTCAATAGCTAATCTACTTGGATTGCAACCAAAAACTGCTCGTGTAATTAGGGATGAAGTGGAACTTGATATTCCAATAAGTGAAGTCATAGTTGATGATATTGTTATTGTACGTCCTGGTGAGAAAATTCCAGTAGATGGTACTATAATAGAAGGCATTACTGCTATTGATGAATCCATGCTAACAGGAGAAAGTCTACTTGTTGATAAGAAAAAAGACGATTTGGTCATTGGAGCTACTATTAATAAAAACGGTTTCATAAAATTTAGAGCAGAAAAAGTTGGATCAGACACTGTTTTATCCCAGATAATAAAATCGGTTGAAGATGCTCAAGGTAGCAAGGCTCCAGTTCAAAGATTAGCTGATAAAGTTTCAGCCTATTTTGTTCCAATTGTTATAGTTTTAGCAATTGCGACATTAACAATATGGTTGATTCTTGGTGGTGTCTATGGATTTACCCCAATAAGAGAAATTCTAGCATCACAAAATTGGTATACTCATGCAATTCTCAATACCGTAGCTGTTCTAGTTATTGCTTGTCCATGTGCTTTAGGTTTAGCAACTCCTACAGGAATTATGGTTGGTTCAGGGAAAGGAGCTGAACTTGGTATTCTTTTCAAAAATGCAGAATCTCTTGAAAAAACACTGGATATTGATACTATACTATTTGATAAAACTGGAACACTAACAAAAGGAGTTCCAGAAGTCACTGATATTATTCCATTAGATTCAGGATTTTCAGAGCAAGATTTATTGTATTTTTCTGCAAGTGCTGAAAAGGGTTCCGAGCATTCATTAGGTGAATCAATAGTTAGAGCTGCTTCAATGAGAGATATTTCATTAGAAGAACCAGATGAGTTTAGTGCTATTCCCGGTAAAGGAATTATTGCTACTGTTAATAATGAGAAAATCATTCTTGGTAACAAGTCACTAATAGAAACTCAAAAAATAAGTTTGGTAGATAATCTCGATGAAAAAATGAGTTCTCTACAAAAAGCCGGTAAAACTGTGATGATATTAGCCAAAAATAAAAAAATTCTTGGATTAATTGCTGTAGCTGATGTTATTAAAGATTCTTCAATTGAAGCAGTGAGGATTTTAAAATCTCTTGGAAAAGAAGTTATCATGGTGACTGGAGACAATAAAAGAACTGCTGATGCTATTGCAAAACAAGCTGGAATAGAAAGAGTATATGCAGAAGTTTTACCAGAAGATAAAGCAAAACTAGTTAGAGATATTCAAAAAGAAAATCGAAAAGTTGGTATGGTAGGTGATGGGATCAATGATGCTCCTGCTCTTGCACAAGCTGATATTGGTTTTGCAGTTGCTTCAGGAACAGATGTTTCAATTGAAACTTCTAATGTAACTCTTATGAGAAGTGATTTAACACAAGTTGTCGATGCTATAGAACTAAGTGGTGAAACATTAAAAATAATAAAACAAAATCTTTTATGGGCATTTTTCTTCAACATCATTGCGATTCCAATCGCTGCAATTGGACTACTCGTTCCAATGATTGCAGCAGCTGCTATGGCTTTTAGCTCAGTATTCGTGGTAACTAATTCCTTGCGTTTGAAGCGTTTCAAACCAAAAATTAATCCAAATAACTCTTGATTTTCTTATTTTTCATTTCTTTGTCCATAACAGTAATCTTAATTTAGTTATTATCTATTAGAGTTCTGTATCGAAATGGGTTTCAAACCCATTCTGAATTATAAAACAAAATTAAGCGTGAAGGCAATGAGTGAACAAGGAGATTCTATATTAGTAAAAACCTTGAGGTGCCCATCTTGTGGAGCACCAATGAGACCTTCAGCAGAATCCCTCTTAGTGATCTGCAATTTTTGCGGTGAAATTGTTGCTGAAAGCCATATCTCTCCTCACGCGATAGTAAAACCATTACCAATGACTCCACCTGAAGGTCCAGGTCAAGTTCGTAGTATGGAACTAATTCTTGTACCTTTCTTCGAAGTAAAGGCTGATGTTAGCGTTGACGCTTTGGGATATCAAAGAAGAGAACGAACTGAAACCAAAACTGTAAGACGTGGTGGAAAAACTTACACTGAATCAAAGACAATCGTCGAATATCGTCCAAGGCGTGTACAACACAAAGGAAGTCACAACGTTCGTTTCCTAGCTAGACAAGAAGTAACAATGTTTGGATCTGGTGAATTGGTTTCTTCTGTTGCCAGAACAATTGGTGGAGAACCTATTCCATTTAGTCCAGAGTTTATCAAGGGATTAGCAAGTAGAGATCAAACACTTGTTGCATTAAGCCCTGAGTGGGGACAAGATGAAGCATCGAAAAAAGCCGGAGAAGTAATCTATGAATCCGCTTATTCTCATGCTAAATCTCAAATGCATGAAGTTTTTGACACAAAAGTTAATTTTAGACCCTTGACACAACCAAAATTGGTACATGAACCATTATTACTTATTAGACGCAGAATTCAAGGAAGATTATATCGTGCAGCATATCATTGGGGTAGTGGTCAATTATTACGCGAGGAACAACCTATTAAAAACAGAGGACTCATGATGTTCTTTGCTCTATTAGGTTTCTTATTAGCACCAATTCTAACTCAAATCGGTTATAATCAATATATTGCTTTTGAACCTTCAAGTGAAAATGCAATTTGGTGGTTAATCGCTTTAGGTGTAGTAGCTTTAGCAGGAGTAATTGTAGGAATAATACTGCTGGTTAGAGTTTACAAACCACATAAGATCCATTCGAGTGGAAGCGGATTAAGTTTATTCGCTTTCGAACGTTTAGCACCAACTGCTAGAGCAGCAATACCAAAACACCAACCACAGCAACCACGACAACCAGCAAGCGGTAAACCAGTTGCAAGATTTTGTCCAAAATGCGGTGATCCATTAGAGCAGAATCAAAAATTCTGTGAAAAATGTGGCCAAGTTATGGATGGGAGATGATTAAGAAATGGCAGTAGAACGACAATCGAAAAAGATAACTTGTGGATATTGTCAAGCAGAAAATAATATTCCACCCTTTGCATCCGTTGTAACTTGTGATTCTTGCGGAACTCCAAATGAATTACAGACCGGCAAAACATTTCAAAATCATCACATGCTAAATGTATACTTTAGCGGTTCAGAATTAACCGAACTAGTACCTCAATATCTCTCTAAGTATGTTGGCGTACCAAGTGATTTTGCTGATAAAGCTGTTTTCAAAGATTTTGAATTAAGAATGATGCCATTCTGGATGTTTCAATTCCACGGGCATACTGATTATCAAGGCATTGGCAAGTACGTCAATCCGAATCAGGGTTCCCATTGGAGTAGAAATATTAGTATCCTTACTAGACCAGAACGCGGCTCCATTGATTTAGATCAGACTTGTTTGATCTTTGGCTATAAAGAACAACACAGAGAAATTCGTGACGAAAAAATCCCCGTTGGCTCTAAAGATGCATTTGATATTAATGCAGTGAACAGGGAAGGCGGTCAAATCTATGATACCGAAATTGGTTACAACGAAGCATATGCTATAGCTGAAGCTCAAGTCAAAAATCGACACAATCAATTAATATTTCGAGAAATTTCCAAACTCAAAGGAATAAAACAAGATATCGATTTAAAGGAAGTCTCTTATCTTCATGTTCCATTCTACCGAGTGAAATACAATTATGGTAATTGGGAAGGTGAAGCATTAGTTGATGCTGCAAGAGGAAAAGTCCTAAGAGCTGAATATCCGATCTCAAGAGCACATCGTTTCTGGGGATTAGTATCAGTTATTTTCGCAATAGCCCTTATTGCGTTTGCAATCATCTTAATCATTCAAGGTTTATTACCTTTTGATTGGAGAATTGCAGGATATGTTTCTGCAGTAGTCTTTGGCGGTCTCTTAATCTTTGGTCTCAAGGAAACGTTGACGAAGAAAAAAGTAGCAGCGGAATAGTTTTTAGTATTTTTTTTACTGGGATTTCTCCCAGTTTTTCTTTCTCTTTTCTTTAGCAAAACTTTAATTGAATTAATTTCGATTATCTCTTAATGAATTATCTTTAGTAGATTTTTCTGTAATATTTTCCAGGTGCATTGTATCATGAAAGTTGGTTTCATTCAATTTAATCCAGTTTTTGGTGAGGTTACGAGAAATTTAGAACGCTCAATTGAGTTGATACGAGAAGGTGCAAACGCGGATTTACTTGTTTTGCCTGAATTATGTACCTCTGGTTATCTTTTCATCGATAAAAACGAATTACAGAAAATGAGTGAAAAAGTTCCAGATGGTCCTTCAACCAAAGCTTGGATCGATGTTGCTAGGGAAACAAATACTTACATTGTCGCTGGTATTTGTGAAAAAGTATCTGAAACTGATTTTTATAACTCGGCAGTTCTTATTGGTCCAGAAGGATTTATTGATGTGTATCGAAAAATACACTTATTTAATAACGAAAAGAATTTCTTTAAAGCTGGAAATGGTCCATTTAAAATATATGATTTAGGACAAGCTAAAATAGGCATTATGGTTTGCTTTGATTGGTATTTTCCCGAAGTTGCTCGTATCTTAGCTTTACATGGTGCTGATATCATTTGTCATCCTGCTAATCTCGTCTTACCTTTTTCGCAAAAAACAATGTTGGCACGTTCAATTGAAAACAGAATTTTCACAATAACAGCAAATCGTGTTGGTGCAGACATTCGACCAAATACAAAGTTAACTTTTACTGGTCAAAGTCAAATTACTAGTCCTAAAATGGAGCTCCTTGCACAAGCCTCAGATGTTGAAGAGGTTGTAAAGATTGTTAAGATTGATCCAACTTTAGCTAGAAATAAAATGGTTACAGCTAATAATCACGCATTCATGGATCGTCGTGTTGAATTATACACCCCTCTGTTGAAGAAAGACATTAAAAAGAGTTAAATTACTATAAAGATAAAAGCAATAATTGAAGGTTATTGGATATGGCTATTCTTATCACAGGCGGTGCTGGGTTTATTGGTTTTAGCTTAGCAGAAAGACTTCTTGATGCTGAAAAGGAAGTTGTCATTTTTGATATTAATGTAAATAAAGTGAAGGATAAATCTGAAGGAATTATCCTGGAGAAAGGCGATGTTTCCAAAGGTAAAGCTCTAGATGCTGTCTGTGAGAAGTATGAATTTACAACAATATTTCATTTAGCTGCTATACTACCTCCATTAACCGAAGAGGAGCCATTTAAAGCTTTCAAAACAAATGTTGAAGGTACAATAAACGTATTGGATGCAGCTCGAAAGTACAATATAAAAACGATTATTTATACAAGTTCAGCTACTGTTTTTGGTCCTGATAGGAAACCTCCATTTACCGAAGAAGATTTTCTTGATCCTTGGACAATCTATAGTTCTTTTAAATTGTGCACTGAGATTATGGGTTCAATTTATTCCAAAAAATATAATATTAACTTTAGGGCCGTTAGATTTCCCGTTGTTGTTGGACCTGGAAGAGATCCTTTTCTAGGTATTACTCCGTATCCTACACAAATGGTTGAGGAAGCAGTAAAAGGCAAACCTTATGTTGCAGAAGTTCTTCCGGAAACAAAGATTCCAATCGTTTTTATTGATGATGCTGTTCAAATTCTGATTAATTTATGGAGAAGTAAGGATCTCGATTTCGAGATTGTTAATGTCGATGGACTATGGGTCACTGCTCAAGAAATAGCTGATGGAATTAAGAAGATTATTCCATCCGCAGAGATAGTTTTTAAACCAATTGAAAACGTTCACATTCAACAAGTCCTGTCTGGTGTTCAAAAACAAAAAGATGAAGCCAAATATGGTCTTAAAGGTAAAAGACTACTTGATGAAATACTTCAAGAATATATCTCAAGAAGCGCAGAAGAGAAATAAAAGATACTATAATTTCCTTCGTTTTAACACAAATTTAAGGCGAATTTGCTTTGAGTCAATTTAAGAGAATACCACATATTCCTACTTCGGATAGACTAGCTGATATTGTATTCTCCCAATTGAAAAAAATTAGAGTTGAATTACCGAGAAAGCTTAAGAAAAGGAGATCAGATTATTCATTCTACAAAACCTTGTATTTTCGTCAATTTAGACATTTGTTTCCTGATTTAGAGGAACGATTAGAGAAGATTGTTTCAAGTTTCCCCTTAATCAATGATTTACATCCCTTTCACAGGGACCTAATCGAAGTTCTTTATGGAATTGAAAAATTAAAGACTTCTTTGTCTAGGATAAATAACACCAAGAAATCTCTCAAAAGCATAGAAAGAGAAGTTTCAAGGAAACTAGGTAAAAGCGAAACAGCAGATGATGCAAAGGAAATAAGAAAAGAAGCTATTGGACGAATTGGTTCTACTATTAAGAAATTAAAAAGTCCATTAGATGAATTGATCACAGCAAAAATACAGCTGTCTAAAGTCCCAGATTTCAATCTTTATGAGAAAACGATTGCTTTTGCTGGAGCACCAAATGCTGGAAAATCGAGTTTTGTGAAATTGATTTCCACTGGAAATCCCGAAATCGCTGCATATCCTTTTACAACAAAAGAATTAGTTTATGGTCATCGTAAACGCGAATTTGATTCTATCCAACTACTTGATACTCCTGGTCTTCTTGATAGGCCTTTACATGAAAGAAATGACATTGAGATGAGGAGTATTTTAGCTTTAAAACACCTTGCTGATTACATTATCTTCTTGTTTGATCCCACTAATGATTCACCTCTTAAAATGAATCATCAATTGAATCTATTCAATGAAATAAAAACAACCTTTTCAGAAATCCCAATTCAATCATTTATCAATAAGAAAGACATCCTTTCTGAAGAACAACTTCAAAATGCTGAACAAGTCGTAGGGAAACTGGATAGGATTGCCACAATTGAGAAAAATGTCGATCAACTTGAGAAGATTATTTTAACGGTTATTGAAAAAATCCCTGATAAGAAATTATATGTTAGAGAAGAAAAGAAATTAGTTGAGGAAGAGATAGAAAAATCCAAATCAAGAGACAAAATCGAGTGGATTTTCTTTGACGAAGACGATAAGAATTGATGGCAGTATTCTTGAAGGCGGTGGTTCAATTGTTCGAAATGCCGTTGCATTAGCTACTTTGTTTCAGAAACCACTTGAAATATATAATATTCGAGCTAAACGTTCAAAACCAGGTCTACGAAATCAACATACCTTTGCTGTAAAAACAATTGGGGATCTTTGTAATGCAAAAATCGAAGGAGTTCGTGTAGGTTCTCAAGCAATCAAATTTTTTCCTGGAGTAATTCAGGGCGGTGAATTTGAAATTGATGTTAAAACTGCTGGAAGTTTATCATTACTCCTCCAAGCAATTCTTCCGATCGCTGTTCATGCACCAGAAGAAGTTAAATTTTTGATGAAGGGTGGAACAGATGTCCCAATGGCTCCACCTTATGATTACATCCGATCAGTTTTCTTACCAATACTGAAAAACATTGGTGTAGATGTCATTACCTGTTTAGGGCGGAGAGGTCATTACCCGAAAGGTAGTGGAACATTATCATGTGATGTTCAACCAAAAATACGATTAAAACCAATTCAATACAAACTAGAAAAACCTTTAGAGATTGAACAGGTCGATGGGGCTGCTCATGCTGTCCAGCTTCCAGAGCATATTGTTGACAGAATGATTACCTCAGCATCTGAGGAATTGAAGAAGCATAAACTAAAAATTGGCAAGATAGAATCCTTATGGTGTAAACCCAAATATGATCCTCATGCAGGTCCCGGGACAGGAATAACACTTTGGACTAAAACAAACCATCAAACATATCTTGCTGGTGATTCTTTAGGGAGAAGAGGAATACCAGCTGAAGAAGTAGGAAGCATTGCAGCACAAAATTTACTTCAACAAATTAAATACGGAAAACCAATCGATTATCATTTAGCAGATCAATTAATTATCTGGATGACAATATCTGATTTTCCTTCAGTTATCGAAACTGGAAAAATCACTTTACATACACTGACCAATATTGAAATTGCCAAAAAGATAACAAATGCAGAATTTGAAGTAGAAGGGTCAGAAGGTGGCTCTGGAATTATTTCTTGTGAACCGAACAATTCTTGATTATACTCTTATGTTAATAATGATATTTTTCGTAAGATTATTTATTGATTAGATTTAATGTAAGAAGTAGTTTAAACGAATAAGTGATTCAAATGTACAAGATTACCGCAGAAGATGAAAAGAAATTAGTAAAATTAGGTCCATACCAACAAGCAATTTTGAGACTTTTAGCTGAAGTTCCAAAAGGCAAAGTTGTGACTTATGGTGATTTAGCTAATGAATTATCCAGAAGAGATTCTAAATGGAAGCCATCCGCACAAGCTGTTGGCACAACAATGAGAAATAATCCTTGTGGTCCTTACATTCCTTGTCATCGTGTAATAAAATCTGATGGTGCAATTGGAAACTTCCGAGGAGGAGCTCCAGGAGCTGTAAAGGAAAAAGCGAAGATGCTTAGAGATGAAGGTGTAGAAGTAGTTAAAGGAAAAATAGATCTGCGGGTATACAGACACAAATTTACATCCTAAGTTTATCTGAAGAATTTACAGTTTTAATTCTTTTTAGTCCTTCTATTTCCTTAATCACTTTAACAACTGCTTTCGGAACTAGGTCCTTCCATTCTTTCTTGTCATTTTTCATTAAATCACGAATATGGTCTGCATTGTAATCCTCTCTTTCATAGAGAGGTGGTCTTCTTACTTCTTTATCAGTTAATGAGAATAAGTGTTCAGTTAGTGGATTATTAGTATAAACAATGTCGAATTTCGGAACTAATCGAGTAATATGGGCAACCCACAATCCATTATCCTTTATATCATTCGCAGGTATAATGATCACTTGAGTAAGGTCCTTTAATTCCTCGATAAGTGTATTATGAATCATATCATACCTTTCTCCCGCAGTGAAAGGATTATCTGGTTGATGGCTTTGTTGAGACGCAGCAATTATTACTATTAAATCATCAACTTCGTTAAGAATATATTTTATTGCTTTCAAGTGCCCATTATGAAAAGGCTGAAATCTTCCAACTATCATTCCACGCATTACAAACCACCGTAATTAACTAATTGATGTGTATTTTTCCCTCCTTAAAATAATTTGTTTTGTGACTATTAAATTACGTGTTAAAGTTCATCGTGTTGAAAAACTTTATAAGTTAATTTCAAACATTCGAGAACTGATACGTATCAAAATTGTCCTTTTCTTTAAATGAATTTAGAGGACAACATATTACGCCGTGATTTACCATGGAAATAGAGGTAATTGAAAATAAGAATAACAAGCTTCGTTTCATCATAAGAGGAAGCAATTTTACCTTTGTGAATGCTCTTCGCAGAACCATTATCTCAGAGGTACCTACATTAGCAATTGAAGATATAATTCTGGTTGAGAATACTTCCCCCGTTCTTGATGAAATTGTTGCCCACAGACTTGGTCTTGTACCTCTAACAACTCCTGCCGATGAGTTTACAGTCGCCAGTGAGTGTGATAATTGCGGTGGCGAAGGCTGTCAGTTTTGCTCTGTGCCATTAACACTTGAAGCAGAAGCCGGTGACAACGAAACAAAGGTGGTTTATACTAAAGATTTAGATTCAAATGATGACAAAATAAAACCCGTTTCTGATAAAATACCCATTGCTAAACTCGGTGCTGGTCAAAAAATCACTTTGGAAGCAATTGCAATGATGGGTAGAGGAAAACAACATGCAAAATGGTCTCCTGCAGTAACTTGCAGTTATCGTTATTATCCCCTTGTTCAACAAGACTCTTCAAAATGCACCAATTGTATGGAATGCGTTGACGCTTGTCCTTTGAATATCTTACAGGTAAACAAAAAGGTGGTCAAACTAACTGACCCTCTTGCTTGTTTGCTCTGCGATCTCTGTACTAATGCCTGCAGTTATGATTCATTAAAAATGAGTCAAGTTGAAGGAGATTACATTTTCTTACTTGAAACTACTGGAGCATTATCTCCTCTTGTAACATTTAAGAAAGCAACCGAAATCCTCAAAAGTAAAGCTAAGGATTTCGAAACCGAATATAAAGTCGCTTTGGAAAGTTTTCTAAAGCGTAAAAAATGATTAATCCAATTAAAGTTTTCATTAATTGAAGACGGAGGATTGTGAGAAATTGCCAAAACCCACAGGGCCATCTGATCCTAATACCGTCGCGCTAATACGCGATTTGAGAAAAAAAAGTGCAGCTGATAAGAAGCACAATTTTTGGAAAGTTCTCTCTAAAAGGTTAGGAAAACCCAGAAGAATACGACCTGTCATTAATCTTAGCAAAATCAGTCGTTATGCTAGGAAAGGTGAATTGGTTGTTGTTCCTGGAAAAGTCTTAGCTTCAGGAGAGATAAAGGGCAGCTATACTGTCGCTGCATTGAATTTCAGCGAAGTTGCCAAAGATAAGATAATAAAAGCTGGCGGAAAAGCACTTACATTAAGAGACTTAATGGAATTACCAGCAACAGAGCTCAAGAGAGTTCGAATTCTTGCTTAAAATAATCGGAGATACTAAAAAATGCCTAACACAGTAGTCGATGCAGAAGGAGCAATCCTTGGTCGTTTAGCTTCAAAAGTTGCTAAAAGATTATTGTCTGGAGAAATTGTAGATATTGTTAATGTTGAGAAAATCGTCATCTCTGGAAAACCTGCATCTGTAATAAAAGAATACAAAGCAAAGTTAGATATTAGAAGTAAGTATAATCCACTTAGAGGTCCCTTCCACTATCGAATCCCAGATAGATTTGTGAGACGAGTAATTCGTGGAATGTTACCATATAAGAGACCAAAAGGAAAAAATGCGTTTCATCGTTTGAAATGCCACATTTCAATTCCAAAAGAATTCGAAAAAGCAAAATTAATCAAAATCCCAGAAGCAGATTCTACAAAACTAACCGTTAAAAGAATCTCAGTTGGTGAGCTTTGTAAACAATTAGGATGGAATTATGATCCTAAATTAGATCCTAATTATAAGGAATGAAAAATAGGTGAAAACTACAATGGCTTCAAAAAGAATTGTTTTAACTTCCGGAAAGAGAAAAACTGCAATTGCCCGAGCCACAACTAAAGCTGGTAAAGGACGAATCCGCATAAATTCCATTCCTCTCGAGATTTATCCATCTGAGTTAGCTCGAATGAAAATCCAAGAACCACTTATCATAGCTGGAGATAAAGTCATGAAATCAATTGACATTTTTATCAAGGTTGTGGGAGGTGGAATTGTTGGTCAAGCAGATGCTGCTAGAACAGCTATCGGTCGAGCACTGGTAAAATGGACCCAAGATCCTGAACTAAGAAGCAAATTCATGCATTATGATAGATCTATCTTGGTTGCCGATTCTCGAAGGAAAGAAGAAAAGAAAGCTGGTGGACCGGGAGCGAGAGCTCGTTATCAAAAATCCTATCGTTAAATTATTGATAGAAATAAGTAGTGGACTTTTTCCACTCTTTATTTTCTTTATAATTATTACATTGAGATTTCTTATCTCAAGCAGTTATATTACAACTATTATTATTTAATTTCGAAATTCAAAGTTGATTTACAAATGACCCGAAATAAAGATTGGTTAATTTACTCAGAAGAATTAATTGAAATTGCAGAACTTTTATTGGATAAAGGAAGATTCTCTTGGTCGTGTTTTACATCTCAACAAGCTTCAACTGCTGCTCTTAAAGCAGTTTTGTCAATAACTAATGAATCCACATTTGGTGACAATTTAATTGCTTTATTACGTATAGTGAAAGAAACCTATACAATCCCAGAAGATGTTAAAAAAGCATGTCATTATGTCAACGATTTCTTTACCAAGAGTCGAGACTTGGAAAACAAACCCGAAGGAACTCCTCCTAATTATTTCAATATCTCAGATGCTCAAAAAGCAAAAGCAAGTGCATTAACTATTCTTCGATTTGCCCATCACAACTCATATAATTCTTGAAATATTTTCATCTAGAATCATACTATTTATTTACTTTTAAATAATGAGTTGTTATACATACAAATGGTTCCTATTTGTATTGAATTACAGGATATTACAAAATGACTCTCTCTCCTCAAGCAACCGATGCTCTGGACTATGCTTTGAAAGCAGAAGCTGATTTTGTTGATATAAGAGTGGAGAATGAGTTTTCGAATTTTACTGGTTTACGAAATAACTCAATTTGTGGCGTAAATACAAGTTTAGAAGAAAGAATCGGTATTAGAGTTCTATACAAAAATTGTTGGGGTTTTGCTTCAACATCTTCAATAGATAATGCTTCCATCAAAAAAGCAGTTCAAAATGCAATCGTATGTGCAAAAAAATCAGCTAAGAGAAATCCGGATTCGAAAATCAATCTTGCTGAAGTATCACAAAGGAAAACCAGTGTTTCTGATGAGTGTAAGAAACACCCTCAATACTTAGAACAAGTCGACCGTATTGATCTCTTAAATTGGATTAATACTAGAATTAACTCTCGAATTAAAGTCATAAATGTTTTAGATTTAAAATTGATTGAGAACCATACTCAAAAATTGTTCATTAGTTCTGAAGGCTCTGAAATCGAACAAATTCTTATTCGCGCTAGCTTATTCTTAGGTTCATCAATTAGTAGTCCTGGTAATTTTCAAAGAGTGAGGTCTGTTGGTTTTGGTGGAGTTGGTGGTATTGAAATACTCGAAAGTATTTCTTTTGAAGATTTCCTTACAAATTTCATTGTTACTTTGCCTGAAATTGCTCAGGCTAAATTAATCAAACCCAAAGAACAGCCTGTTATTTTGAATGAAGAGATGGGTTGGAATTTATGCCATGAATTCAGTCATGCAGTTGAATCTGACCTTTTGCTTGCTGGGCATTCTCCTTTAGCTAATCGAATTGGGAGTAAAATTGGATCGGAAGAAGTGACTATAATTGATGATGCTAGCTATAAAGGGTATGGAGAGTACTTCTTTGATGATGAAGGAGTTAAAGCATCTGGTACCATGATTATTGAAGATGGAATTTTATTTGATGTTCTACAAAGCAGAGAAACCGCGACAGAAATGAATGCCATTCCTACAAGCAATGGTAGGGCTGAAAATTGCTTGCATTATCCGCAAGTCAGACAAAGCAACACATTTTTTGAACCCGGAGATCTCACCTTCGAGGAATTGCTTCAAAATATGAAAAATGGTCTTTATGTTTGTGATTCGTTTGGAGGAAATGCCGATACTACTCATGGTAATTTCCAATTAGATGCTCAATATGGACGAAAGATTGAGAAAGGTGAACTAGGTGATTATGTTACCAATTTTTCGATTATTGGTAACCTCTACACAATTCTTGGTGATATTATTGGTATGACAAAGAATTTGGGGAGCTTTCCTGCTTATTGTGGTAAGAATGGTCAAAGGGTTAGTGTTGGTGCCATCTCACCTAAAGTTGGTTTAGTAGGAATTCCTGTGATATCTAACATTTCTCAAAGACAAATTAGAAAAATCGATTTTACTAGGGTGAGTGAGAGATAAATGACTGAAGTACTAGCTGATCTAGCATTATCTCTTGCAGAAAAAATGAAAATTGATGCTACAGAAGTCTTCGTACAAAGTAAGGAAATAAAGAAAATTGAAATTAGTAAAGGATTAATAAAATACGCCATTGAACAAGAGAAATCTGGTATTGCTATCCGTTCTGTAATCGATGACCAAATGAGTTTTGTTTCATCAAATGCTGCAAACAAGATAAATGAAATTTTAGAGTTGTCTGTCCAAAATGCAAAAACATCGACTCAGAAAGTATCCCGTAATTTTGTGAATAGGAAATTTATTACTCCCGTACAGGAAATTAGAGATGATCGATTAAGGGATTTATCCTTAGAAGATATTTGTGATAGTGTTTCAGAAATTCTTTCATCGATAGAATTATCAAAACCAGTTAAAAATATCGATGGTATTGTTGTTATTGAAACTGAAGAACGTTTAATCGCTAATTCAGAAGGTTTGTGGAAACGTGAAGTCGGTACAAGATTAAAAGCTGACATACTTACTACTACTAAAGTTGATGATTTCATAGGAATGGGATCTGGTCATTTAGCTTCCAGAGTTTTACAAGAGGACTGGCAGAAGCTTTTCAATACTTCAATAAAAACTGCTTATGACCAAAGAAATCGCAAGAAAATGACTATTGGAAGACCACGAGGAGTTATTCTTAGTCCTGAGTCCGCCGCTCAAATTCTTGCTCACGCATTAATTCCTTCTTTTCATTATACTAGTGGCAGCCATTATTATGAATCATTTCGGAATTGTCGTTTCAATAAAAACATCGTAATGATTGATGATCCAACTTATCCTGGAGCACAAAACACCTTTGGTTTCGATGATGAAGGATATCCGAGTAAACCAAGGGATGTCCTTAGTGGTGGGAAATGCAAACGACTTTTAGGCATGAATTTCTCCTGTCCAGAATTGGATAAAAAAGAAGTATATCGTGGAAATTGTTATCGAGTGGCATTTCTTAGTAATGATACAAGAAGTTATGTTTACCCCCCAACAGTTTCATCTTCAAATTTTATTATTAAAGCTAAGAAACCTCTTACAGAGTCTCTTGCCCAAGAATTGAATAATGGCATATATATCAAAGAAATTGTTGGAGCTCAGGATGCTAACTGCTACACTGGTGATTTTGTTGTTTCAGTTGTTGAAGGATATGAAATTAAGAATGGTGAAATACTAAATCCTATATTACCTTGTTATTGTTCTGGCAACATCTATAGAATGCTTGAAGACTCTTCTTTAATGCTTGGAAATCAGCTTCAAGAAGTTCCTATAAGAGCTACTCCCTTGAATGTAGTTATGCCTGAAATCCTTTCATCAAGAATGACTATTTCAATATAAAAAAAAATAAAATATTAGGAATGAAAAAATCATTCCTTCTTTTCTGCTTCGTCTGCAGCACCTTTAGTAGTAGTTGTTGGCTTCTTTCTTACTCGTTTAACAGTTTTCTTTGTTCCTTCTGGTGCGGCTACTTCAGGTTTCTTTTCTTCTTCTTTGGTTATACCTATTGCTTCAGCAAGTTCATCTTCAACTTTTTCTAAAGCTTCTTCAGGTGTTTCCTCAGAATCTGTTCTTTCTTCAAGAGTTTCCAATTCAGCTAATTCATCCTCTGTTAATTCTTCAGCTTCGCTATCAACTTCTAATTCTTCAGCTTCTCTCTTAGCTATTTCTTCTTGGATTCTCTTTCTCTCTTCATCAATTTCCTTTTCTCGTTCAATTGATTCTTTATCTTCAATTTGTTTTCTCTTCTTAGCTTCTCTTCGAGCTTTTGCTCCATCTTTTCTGGCTTTTAGTAATACCTTCTCTTTATCAGCTAAGACTTTAACGTAATCTTCTTTGAAAACCTTTAGTGTAGCAATATTTTCTTTATACTTGGATCTTCTTCTTTCATCTACTATGAGTCCTGCTTCTCGAGCTTGTTTGATACTCCACTTTATAGCTGCAAGTTCTTCTTTACTAAATCCTCTTCCCTTTCTAGGATTATTTGTTGCAGGGCTTTCAACACTAACAGATGGTTTCATCATTTTTTATACCTCATAACTGGTTAATAAACTCTTATTGTTTCAACAAAGGTGTTACCTTTTATTCTTTTGGTTGTTTTCTAAATATCCTTTTGTTCCTACTGAACCTTCTATTTTTATTCTTTTTCATTCATCTCTTCGGTTTTTTCACCGATTTCGATTTCAGTTTTTGTTTCATCCTCTTTCTCTTCTCTAAAGACTAGTTTACTTCTAAACATAGCTAACATAAGGTAGGTTAAAGCAAGACCAGTTGTCATCCCTAATCCTATAGAGCTTGTATTAATAAATGCCCAGCTACCTTGTTCACCAGAGAATGCAAAG